>NZ_JBRJXU010000091.1:0-40497 GCF_057467645.1 Zarconia sp. | reverse complement strand
TTTCAAACCCCAAAGCATTCCTGGTGCTTGTGGCGAGACGGAACCACACCGACCCCATCCCGAACTCGGAGGTGAAACGTTTCAGCGGCGAAGATACTTGGAGGGTAGCCTCCTGGGAAAATAGCTCAGTGCCAGGTTTAATACTACAAGAGACTCCTTAATTAACATTAAGGAGTCTCTTCTTTTGAGTTGTTGCGGGAGTCGCCCAGGCTAAAGCCGGATTGGGAGATGGCGAGTGCGACGGCACTTCCTACTACTTCGATCGAAATAACTGCCACACCAGTGCTCCAACCCCAGCACCGACAGGCAAACTCAGACTCAATCCCAAAAGTGCTCCCCCACCACCAAAGGTCGATAATAATGCCGTGGCGACTAAAATTGCGTTACTCGCTGCCACACCCGCGCCGACGGCGACGATGGCAGGAACGATTTTTTCTCGGGTTTCGGGTTTTTCGGGAGGAACTTCCGCTTGCCGTTTCCACAAATATTGTAGGGTAGCAATCGTATTTTCAATGGGAGTCAATCCCAGCTTAAATCGTGCATACTCGGCTGTTAATTTGAGTTGATAGCTTTCGGCAGCAATGCTAGCAAATTTATGTAAAAAGTCGAGCTGACTTTCCGGATCGAGTTGAGTGATTTTTTCTAAGCGTTTGGTGTAGTTAATTAAATTCAGATCGATGAGTTTGGCTTGATATTCAAACAGGCTGAGTTGTTGGGAATATCGAGAAAAGATTTCCAGTAGCTCGATCGAAATTCGTTCGGCTTCTTGTTTATCGATCGCATTGGCGTTGTAACCCGAGAAAACTTGCCGTTCAATGCGTTGAATCTCGATCGCATCGGCGGTCAGTTGCTTGACCATCGCGCGGCTGTCGAAATACGCCCGCAAAATTTTATGACGATAGCAAAAAAGATGGGTTAAATCGGGATAAAGTCGATCGATTTTAGCTTGAATTGCTTCGATGGGTTGGCGGGGTGGAAACAGAAAAATTATTTGATGCCAGTTTTCGAGAGCCCAATTCTGCCAATCCGTGGGTAGATGCCACACTTCATAAACGCTGGCCCCGAAAAATCTCCCCTGTCCGATATTATTCGCCGTCCAATCTCGATCGGGCGACAGTTGGGTGTAGCACTCTTTCGCTACGTACATCGATTGGGGGTGATTCCCCGGCAATTGTCCCCACAGCAGCCAAGTTTGACCGATGGTTCCGGACTTTTGAGGCTGAAGTTCTCTTGCCCCTGAATGGTGATTAATTTGGTCGGCGATCTTTTGTTTGAGATCTGGTAAGCGATCGAGAGAGGTCATCCCCTGGTCGAATCCAGTTTCATCTCCCCCAGGAGAAATCATCCGCAAGGCATAGGTATCGCCGAGTTGAACGATCTGGGACTGCGTTGAATCCGTCACGTCTTCCCACAAGGTCACTTCGCTCGCCTCGGGCTTTTCTTTGGCAGCCAACTCCAGCAATCGATCGATGTCGCGACTGTCGAGTTCGTCGTAGTTTTTATCCAGCACGGGATCGATTTTTCGCCAAAATCGATGGCGATTTTGCCCGATCGCCGCTTCGGTGCGATCGAGATCTTCTCGCCAATCGTAGAGAAATAACCCTAAAGTTGGATAACCAATTTGACTGGACTCGTTCATGATACGGGGAATTTGACGCTCGGATTCAATATCGATCGGATGGTGAGATGCCCCGGCTGAATATTCTGCGGGTGGGAAAGGGAAGATGCGATCGCCATTGAAAAACATCCGGTTCGACATACCGGCAATGTGCCTCGAATTTTCCCTTTCCGCGTCAGGGTCTATATTACTGTAGCTCGGAAAAATCCGAACTTCATTCGCCCTATACCTTAAACTAAGCTAACGCCTCCAAAACTTTATCGTGAATGGCTCCGTTACTGACCACCACACCCTGATTGTTGACGAACTTCGCCCCGATAGAAAAGTCGAGGGGCTTACCGTGCATATCCGTAATCCGTCCCCCGGCTTCTTCCACGACGATGGTGCCGGCGGCGTGATCCCAGATTTTTTCTCGATAGTTGGGGGACTTGGGAGAGGGCAAACGCAGGTAGAGAACTGCTTGACCCGATGCCACTGCACCGTACTTTGCCTGAGAATCCATCCGCAAAGACTCTGCCGTAATGCCCACCGCTTGAGCCACGGCACTTTGTCGGGACTGGTCGCCATGTCCGGATTCTACGCTTTCCACAAAGCGTAGATTCGCCGCATCCTCGGTATCGGCAACGCGGATGGGTTGGAGATCGCCACCCGCTAAAGGAGCCATATACGACCCTTCCCCGCGCACGGCGACGTACAGCACCCCGGATTCGCCGTTTTCAAGAGGCATGGCAGGACAGGCGAGAACGCCCACTTTCACTTGACCCGACTCCACCAATGCCAAAGCGACGGCATATTGGTCTTGGCGCAAAAATCCTTTGGTACCATCGATGGGATCGAGCGTCCAGTAACGAGGAGCGACTTCTCCGTTGCCCCGATCGATCCAACTTTTCACGTCATCGGGTGTGGCTTCGGGATCGAGTTCCTTAACGTAATCGGTCACTTTGGCAAGCTGGGGTGCCATTTCCGGTGTTGATAGGTCGGCCGCATCCTCTTCAGCCACGATCGGGTCGTTGGGAAAAATATCGCCGATGGCTTTACAAATCAAAGCTTGAGAGCCGTAGTCCGCAACGGTAACCGGGCTTTTGTCGGTTTTTTCCATCGCTGCCGGAATCGCCTGACGAACCTGCTGGCACAGTTTAGCGGCCGCGATCGCCGCATCGATGGCGACTTGTTTCTCTTTTTCGTAGGACATAGGATGTTTGATTAGGGTGCAATCTTTTAAAAGCTAACCTGTTCCTCCCAAGAACGGCAAGGTAAGGGAGAGTGAATGGACTATTGACAGTGGGTTAGTTGCAACGCTCTTCTCTCGAGCTTTTCCATCTCCCCATTCCCCGTTCCCCAGTCTTAGCCGAAACAGTCCGATCCAAAACTAACGTTAACGTACACAGACAAAAGCCCGATCTCGCTCGGAGATCGGGCCTTTCTTAGAGCCTTTGTTATGGGAAATTCAGCGCCTGACACTGTTTTATCCCGAACTGATTTTAGGGATTAACCATTTGCGACCGGTAAGCACTCGCCTTGAGGTTCTAAGGATTCATCAGAGGTCTCAAAGGATTCGATTTCCGCGCGGGCTAAACTTTGAGCGAGGGCATCTTTGGCGTCGGCAACGGCAGCATCCCGCAGTTGTTCCCGCAGGTCGGGCATCACGGCTAACGCTCTCGTCCAGTCGGGAATTTGCGCCCCGGTGGGATTGGCGAGGTAGGCTTCTCCAGCTTCGAGAATCACTTGCTCGAAAACTTCAACCACAAGTTCTTCTTGATGGCGATCGTAGTTGAGGTTATTGAAAGCCGCATCGACGAAGTACTGACGGGTATAATCTTGGGCTTTACGACGGAATTTCACCCGCAGTGCCCGAATCGTATCCATGGTAACCACCACCCGTTCGGTTTCCGTTAGGGTTCGCAGCACGGACTGGAGAATATCGCGACACATTTTCTGCAGTCCCTCGCCGGTAGACTGACCGAGAGATTGATGTTTGTGATCGAAAACCCCTAAATCCACTTGGGCGACTCGTTTTTCGGCCACGTTGCGATAGACTTCCGCCAGCATACCAATTTCGAGACCCCAGTTACCGGGAATGCGGGTATTGAGAGCCAAATCGCTGTTGAGGGCGAATTCTCCGGAGAGGTGATAGCGGAAGGCGTTGAGATATCGCAGGTAGTCGTAATAGCCGACGAGTTCGATCAGGGTGGAAATCAGAGGGGTGACGAACAGGCGCATCACTCGTCCGTTGAGGTTGCGCGAATCGTGACCCAATCGAGCGTAGTAGGCTTTATTGAAGGCGATGCCAAATTCTTTTTCGAGGAGGGGAAAGAGCAGTTTGAGGGGGTAGGAGCGATCGTAGGTGATGATGTCGGCATCGTGGAGGGCGATGGCATCAGCTTCTAGAGTGGCAACCCCAAGTCCCAGCCACACCGCTTGACCTTTACCTTTGAAGCGCAATAGATCGAGACCTTTGTCGCGCAACTGCTCCAGAATAGATCGCACCCGAGGACCATTTTCCCAAATCACGAAGGTTTGTTGCGGTAAAAGCTCGAAAAATTGGACGGCGCGGATGTATTGTTCCCGATCCTGGGCGTACAAGCAAACCACGACGGTATTGACAAAGTGGCATTGTTGCAAATGCTCGCGGATAATACTCAGAGCGGGTCGTTCTAGTTCTTCGTAAAGGGCGGGGATAAGAACGGCCGTTGGCGATTCTTGGCTAAGTTGGGTTAATCGCGCTTCCAACGCCGAAAGGTCGGCATCGAAATCGTGAATCGTCGTAATGAGTTCTTGTTTGTAATCCATTACCTTGGGAACGTTCGAGTTATCTCAAGACATCTAGATTATGCCTTGCGTTGACATGAGCAGATGTTTGATTCGATACAGAAGATTCTTTCTCAATTTCTTTGAGAACCCAATGATTTGAATATTTTCTTACAACTTGAAATTCGGAACGTGCCATCTCTATTCATCCCGGAGAAGAGCGTTCGAATTCGAGTGTTTTTCCAGACAAAAAATTTTCGTTAGAGACACTCGTACTCGATCGTAGCCAGCGAGATCGGCTATATTATCCCAAACGAACGGGTCATCAATTGAATTCTCTTAAAATAGTATTAATATTTGTTTTGAATGAGAGCTGGAAAATGACTTCATCAAAAAATCTGAGAGCAAAGCACCTTTTTTTTGAGCTGTAGCGACTTCTGTGTTCGATCGCAATATAATCCCAGCATCTTTACTCCCCTGTCTTCTTGGCTTACCCTCAGATCGAGTTCGGTTAGAAACTTAGAGCTTCCGAATGAGGTGAGCTTCGGAGGTCTCGAGGGCGTGGGGAGAGAATTAGAAACGAGATCGGACAGATTGCCCTGACGTCCTTAATTTTAGCGAATCATCCGAATTCGATTTGACTGGGGGCGAAAGAGACATGTGGAATTTACGTACGATCGTTAATGACCCAGATCTGAGATCGCACTCTCAAATCGTATATGAAAGCTCGACTAACCATCAACAGTGAGTCGAGCGCCCCCGTCCCCTTTTCCCTTCATCCACCGCACCCCCAAAACTGCGACCGTTAAAACTACGACGATCGCCACCCGGACTCGCACTCCTCCACTGGCAACCAAGCCCCCCAAATAGTGAGAACCGATGGTAATGGTGTGAATCGCCGCCAAAACCAACGCCGGAACTGTTAACAGGTGAATTTGCCGCCACCGCCTACCCAAAGCCTGCTGGGCGCGATCGAAACTCGTCAGGGCTGCCGGAGTCATCAACGTCAAAGCCCCCACCCCCGCCCACAATCCCCAGCGATGCAACGGCACCATAAATGCGATCGCCTGGGGGTTCCAGTTTAGTGTATGGTCGAAGGTATGAGTGATGTGTGCCAGAGATAAGAAAAAAGCCCCCACGCCAATTGCCCGTCGGTATTTTAAAGGACTTCCCCAAACCGGACTCAGGGGACGAGCAACCAACGCCAGCATCAGCAAACACAGTGCCCCGTGTCCGGTATAGTCCACCATGGCATCGGTGCGCCCTAGGGTAAGAATCCCGATCGCCAGCGTCACCCAGCCCCCCAGCCGAAATAACTGACTGCGGCGGTTGGCACTCAAACGGGATGCCGAGATACCCACCCCCACCATCGTCGGCATCGTTCCCAATCCAAAAGCGAGCATTGTTGCCATCCCTGCCATTGGGTTACCCGTCGCCGCCGCTTTGAGTTGCCCCGTGTAGAGAAAGCCGCAGGGAATCAACCCCCACAATCCCCCTAAAATCATCGGAGTCCACCACTGGGTTTGCATTGAGAAGTTCATCATCATTTTGCTGAGGCGATCGTGCAGTTGCCCTTGCAGCGGATGTAGAACCGGCAGTTTAGGCAACAAATCCGGCGCAATTTGTCGCAACCCGAACCCGATCAGCAGCAATCCCGTTACTAGCGTCATCCCCTGGCGCAAGCTACTACCAATTCCCGCCAGTTGTCCGCTGGCGATCGCCACCGAACCCACACCGCCCAAAGCCGCTCCTACCAAGGCATAACTGGCAATACGTCCCAGATTCAGCAGCAGGTGAAATCCCCACCGATTCTTACCATGGGAATTGCCATCCCAGACAGACGATCGCGATAGAGAAAACGCCACCGTCAGAGGGCCGCACATTCCGACACAGTGCCCGAAACTGCCCAAAAATCCCAACGCAACCACCAACAGTAGCTCGAGAACCATCTCCGACGGGAAAAACACACTCAAAATTGGTAATTCAGATGACAATTCCGTATTAATCATTAGACCTCTGGAGGAAAAGAGGGAATGAGGAATGAGAAACGGGAATCAGAGGTCGTATTGATGATTTCGGCATGAGAATTGAGTGGTATTTTTCGCGCTCGCAGAAGTCGGTTCGCTGTTCCCAATGGGTTGCTGTTTGCCGGATCGGGGATTAGATCTCTCCTCGAAAAGGGGAAGGTTCAAGGGAAAAACGGGAAATAAATTCACGATTTCGGCATAGATATTGATTTGCTTTTTGATTTCCGGACAAGGGATGGTCATTGATGCCGGCTTTCACGATCTACCTTCATATAGTATTGCGATTCAAACCCGAAGGGTTGGGTTGGAGCGCTCGAGTGCCTTACACTCCATTTTCGCGGACCGTCAACTCACCGATCTCGCCCTTCGCAACCTGCCTCGGGACTTGCGGTGCGATGGTGTATCGATCCCATTGCTTCAATTCTCAAACACAGGTTTTCTCGCAGGTCCTCGACTTCTTTACCAATCCCCAACGGGAGGAGAATCTGCGACAATTTCAAAATACGTTTTCAAAGTACGTTGTCACACTCCGCTCTTTCGCCAGCATTTGCACTTTCTCCAGCACAACTCCATGTTCGAGCGCTCTTCAGTTCGTTCTACCATCCCCCGAACCCCATCAGTTCCGATGATTCGATCGCCTCATTTTTCCGTTGCCCGATCGGGATTTATCCTTGCCGCGATCGCCCTGGATACGGTTCCGGTACTCGCCCACAACGTCAAAACCGATGCGGATGTCGGGGCAACTTTCCACATCGAACCCGACCACAATCCTCGGGCGGGAGAAACGGCGCGGGCGTGGTTTGCCCTCACTCGGGAGGGGGGAGAACTCATTCCCCTGGCAAAGTGCGATTGCCTATTGGCAGTCTACGATCGCGCCATCTCCGAAACCGAACCCATCCTCACTCCAACCCTACAAGCCATTGCTGCCGAAGAGTTTCGAGATATTCCGGGGGCGGATATCGTTTTCCCTCAAGCCGGGGCTTACGAACTCGAAATTAGCGGTTCTCCCAAGGAAGGGGAAAGTTTTTCCCCTTTTTCTTTGACCTATAGCGTCACGGTCACGCCCGGTACAACTCCGGTAGCTTCCCCAGCCACCGAAGCCAATACTACCGATGAGACAACTCCACGATCGCCGAGTACGACGACCAATTCGACCCCGAGCTGGGGTGTTCCAGCGATTGCCATCGCCATTCTGGTGGTTGCCGGAGGGTTCTGGTGGGCGTTGAAGCAATTCAAATCCAAGGAAAGTTAGCAGACCTCTGGTAAAAATCAAAAACAGACTCAATTGTGATGCTGAATCGATCGATTCTTTCCATCGCAGTCACCACCCTGGGCGCAGACATCAGCTGGGCGTATGCTGTTCCTCTGCCTTCTCGGCCTCCTCTGCCCATCTCCACTCTTCATTGCGATCGCGACAATCGCTCCTCCATCGAGAAGAACAATAAAATAAGAGCAGTCCCCAAATTTTTCTGTTCGTCAAATTGCAGCCTTTCGCGTTTAGACTAAAAATGTCACTGTCGAGCTGTCTCACGTGCAGCGCTGAAGTGAAGGGGGGTGCGGGTTTGGATTCGGGGGTCTCAAGCACCAGTCCGAGGAGTGTTTGGGAAAATTCTAAGTTTCGGACACCTTTGAGTATCTGTACATACACGAGCGCGAACTGCGATCGATGCGTCTTAGCACCCTTCAATTTATTGGTTTGTTTTCGATCGTGTTGCCGATCGCGGCAAATGTCGTGCCAGCACAAACTCAAACAGTATCCAAACTTGCGAACTTGACTCCAACTGAGGGTTTGCCTGCTTCTGTCAGAGCCGGTGAATCGAGCGATCGCCCCCATTCAACGTTGGTTTGGCTGGCTCTGCTGCCCTTATTCGGAGGAGCCGGTGTAGGGCTGCTCGGACACCTGGTAGAGAAACGAGCCCGAGGCTACCTACAACAACTCAACGATCTAGAAGAGCGGGCACTGTCCCAAACCGACACCCTCACGGCCGAAGCCCAAGTGGCGATCGACGAAATTCGAGCCTATCTCGATCGACCTTTATACGAGACAACCGTTGCCACTTGGACTTCTTCCGAGCCAGCTCCGAGCCAACCGCACTCCAATATCGCCCCAGCCCACTCTCCCCCATCCGTCAAGACCCCTCCCGCCTCCTCGGATGCTGATGGAAAGCCAACAGATGCCGATAGCGAAGGGAACCCTCATTCCTCCCTTCGGGGGACAACGGGACGTACGTATCTCGATTTGGACGATCGCGCTGGGGCCAACCAAGATCGCCGCGCTCGCGAATACTGCGGCCGGGGCAATCACTTGTTTTTAGAAGCGCGATACACCGAAGCCATCGAAGCCTACGATCGCGCGATTCAACTGTGCCCGAGCTACCATCAAGTGTGGTGCAACCGAGGGAGTGCCTTTTTTCAACTCGAACAGTACGAACGGGCGATCGCCGATACCGATCGGGCTTTGGCGCTCCAACCCAACTACGCTGAAGCTTGGAACAATCGGGGCACGGCGCTTGCCAAACTCAAACGGATTCCCGAAGCGCTCATCTCTTACAATAAAGCTTTGCAACTCCAATCCAAATATCCCGATGCTTGGATTAACCGGGGGTTAGTCCTCATGGAGTTGGGACAGTACGGCGAGGCGCTCTTCGCCTACACGAAAGCCGATGAATATCAGTCGGGCGATCGCGATATTTGGTTTTATCGAGGTCAGGCATTTAAAGCCCTCAAACAATATTCCGATGCCATCGACGCTTTCGAGCGTGCCCTAACCCTCCAACCCGAACAACCCAAAGTTTTCTATCACCAAGCGACCTGCTATGCCTTACAGGGTAATATCGACTTAGCCCTCAAAAATCTCCAACAAGCCATTGTTTTGGGGAGCGACAGTGGTTTCAAATTTGAAGACTATCGAGCGCAAGCGCAAACCGAACCCGCATTTACGTCTCTGCGCGACGATCCCCGTTTTCAGCAGTTAGTTGGTCATTCCTCGCTAGATTAAGCGTTGTTCGATTATGAAGATTAAACCCCAAGTTGTCCTGGCTTTTTCCTCCCTGCTATTATCGATTGGCGTGGCTCGGGCACAAACTCCGACTGGCTCTCCATCACCGACGACTCCGAACGCGACTCCCGCTCCCCCAACGGCAACACCGAGAACTCCGGGAACCCCGATGCCCGAAACCGTGGAGATGTCCCCCGCCCAAGTCGAGGAACTGGTGCGCCAGAGCGTGCGGGAAAATCTGGAAAATAGCGATGCGGTGGAAGAGCGCGTCGAAGCGGCTGTCGATCGCAAAGTGGACTCCACCTTGGGGGTGATGAACAAGCTGCTCGATACGTTGGTGTGGGGATTGGGAATGGTGCTGATTGGTGGCGGTGTTGCCCTTTGGTTCGTGCGGCGAAATGCGATCGCCCGTGCGCTCGAAGCGGTAGAAGAGCGCGCCGATACCCTCAAAGTCGAGCTAGAACGGGAAAAGTCTTCCTCTCTAGCGCCCCCGAATGCCCTCAACTCCCAAGCGCAGACCACCCAAGACTCCACCCAACTGCAAGAAATGGTGTCGATGGCGCTATCGGTACAAAATATTATGGCCAGCGCTCGCGGTGCTTTGGAGGAAGCGGTACAAACCCAAGAGCGCTTTGGGGAACAACTTCAAGAACTGACGCGCTATCAGCTAAAAGATGCTCGCGATTTGATGGAAGCGGGTGAATACTCTCAGGCGATCGAACTCTACGATAAAACCATTCAAATTAATGCCGAAGACCCCTCTTTATTATGCGAACGCGGTGGGGTGCTCGTGCAGTTATCTCGGTACGACGAGGCGAGTGAGGCTTACAAGCAGGCGATCGAACTGAGTCCGGAGAATGCAGACATTTGGTACGATTTGGCTCGCTGCCGCGCCTTGCAGGGAAGTGTCGCTCAGGCCGTGGCAAACCTCAAACAAGCCCTTCAACTCAATCCTCAAATGGGAGAAAAGGCAAAATCCGATGCAGATTTTGCAATCGTTCGAGAAAATGAGTGGTTTCAGACTACAGTTGGAGGTGAAAGCTCTCGATCGAGATGACATGATAGAAATTTAATCGAGATTTAAGGTCGGGGTTGTTCCTATGGGGCGAGCTTTTTGAGACCGTACAATTCGATTCCGTTCCACTGTCCCCTGTTTTTGCGTCCCCCATTTTGAGCAATTAATAAACTTGGGGGCATTAATTTGTAGAATACGCCAATGAGTCAGCTTTCGAGTCGCGCGCCAGTCCGCGTTGGCATTTTACACTCCCTTTCCGGGACGATGGCGATTAGCGAAACCCCCCTCAAAGATGCTGCTCTGATGGCCATTTCGGAAATCGATCGAGCGGGGGGCGTTTTGGGTCGTTCCATCGAACCGATTATCGAAGATGGTGCGTCCGATCCGGCGACTTTCGCGCGCAAAGCCGTGAAGCTGTTGGAAATCGATCGAGTCGCTAGCGTTTTCGGGTGCTGGACTTCTGCCTGCCGGAAGTTACTCGTTCCCATTTTCGAGCAGTTCGATTCTTTACTTTGGTATCCCGTTCAGTACGAAGGTTTGGAAAGCTCTCCGAATATATTTTATACCGGAGCCTGTGCCAATCAGCAGGTCGAACCCGCCGTGAGTTGGTTGTTCGAAAACCAATTTAAGCGTTTCTATCTTTTGGGTTCGGATTATGTTTTTCCGCGAACGGTGAATAAAATTATTAAGGCACAGGTCAAGCGGGGTGGAGGGACGTTAGTTCGCACCGAGTACGTGACCTTGGGAAGTAAAGAGTTCGATCGCATTATTCGCAACATTCAAGCCACACAACCGGATGTGGTTTTGAATACCCTCAATGGGGATAGTAATATTGCATTTTATCACCAGTATTATGATGCTGGAATTACCGCAGATCGGATTCCCATTTTTACCCTCAGCGTCTCCGAACACGAGCTGCAATCAATGGATTCTGAAGCCATCACCGGTCATTACGGGGCTTGGGGATATTTTCAGAGTGTCAACACACCAGAAAATCAAGTCTTCGTCAGAAATTTCAAAGCGCGATACGGTAACGAGCGAGTGACGAGCGACCCGATTCAAGCCGCATACATGCAAGTTTATTTATGGAAGCAAGCTGTTGAAAAAGCCGGCACTTTTGACATCGATAAAGTTCGCCAAGCAGCGATTGGTTTAAAGTTTCGCGCTCCCGAAGGTCTCATTCAAATTGAACCTAATCATCACGTTCGACAAACCATTCGCATCGGGCAGGTTTTACCAACCAAGCAGTTTAAAATTGTTTATGCTTGCGATCGGGCTATCGAACCTCAGCCTTGGCTGGGGGTCGAAAAGCAGTACGTGACGGAAACCGATGTCATCTTGGATTTGCTGTCAGAAGTTCCTCAATCGATTCAAAATAGCTGCGAGCTTCGAGACAAGTCAGAGGAGCTTATTGCCGCAAATACCAGATTAAAAGAAGCATTATCTACGTTACAAAAAACGCAACAAGAAAAACAAAAAACCTTAGAGGCACTAGAAGAAGCAAATCAAAAAATAACCCGATTAAATACGAAATTAAAATCGGAAAACTCCCGCTTAAGTGCGGAAGTTGAAATCACGCGCAAACTACAACAAATGCTCCTTCCCACCGAACAAGAATTGGGAGATGTGGAAGGTTTGGATATTGCGGGTTTTATGGAGCCCGCTGACGAAGTGGGAGGAGACTATTACGATGTTTTGCAACACAACGGCAAAGTTAAAATTACCATTGGAGATGTCACCGGACACGATCTCGAAAGTGGCGTTCTTAGCCTGATGATTCAAACGGCGGTACGAACCCTGCTCGAAAGCGAACAAACCGATCCCCGAAAATTTTTAGATATTCTCAACCGGACGATTTATGGCAACGTTCAGCGGATGAATTCCTATAAAAGTATTACCCTCTCCGTTCTCGACTATCACGATCGCCAACTCTGGATTAGCGGCCAACATGAAGAGGCGATCGTCGTGCGAGTGGGAGGCGGTATCGAGCGCATCGATACCCTGGATTTGGGTTTGCCGTTGGGACTCGATACAGATATCACCGAATTTATCGACTGCCAGTCCATCGAACTCAGCCCCGGCGATGCGATCGTCCTCTATACCGACGGCATTACGGAAGCGGAAAATTCTCTGGGGCAATTCTACGGCATCGAACGGCTGTGCGAGACGATTTCCCTTCATTCCGATGCAAGTGCGTGCGAAATTCGAGAAGCAATCGTCGCCGATGTCCGCGGGCATATCGGCACCCACAAGGTATACGACGACATCGCTTTGCTGGTTCTCAAACAGAAGTCCATCTCCTAAACGATCGAATTTTTGGAGAAAAGTTCGATCGAAGTGCATAATCTCTCAGACCTGTTCCTAGATATTAATGTTTGGAGTTGAAAACAGCACTATCCCCTCTGATGGAATCTCGTCCGAGGGGTCTTTCTTTGGAGAATTGACAACGGGACGTTGCGACGCTCTTCTCCCCATCCCCGCGTCACCGCGTCACCCCACACTCGCCTGATGTTAAATTTCCTTTTGCGGATGATGCTGGTTTAATTTGTGCCAGTGGACGATGGTGCGATCGGCGCGAACGAACCGATTGACCGTTAAACTGCTGCGTTTGGGAACCGTCGATTCGAGCAAGCGATAGTCATCGGGTTGGACGAAATTTAACTCGAACCAAACCGCAATTTTGGCGATCGCCCGACTCAGAAACGCCCAAGGGAAGGATGCGTAATACCGGAAGTTTATCCAAGTCCGTTCGCCATCGATGGGGGTAAGGGTTGCAAATAGTTTCGTGCCACCCAAGCCAAAATTAAATATGGAGAGGTTGGGAAATCGAATCTGGTTCTCGAATCCAAACGATACGCTATCGAGACGATCGCTTTTGAGCGTGCCTCGGGTTTGGATGCGATCGCCCACCACCTGTGTTTCCAAAGCATCCAGATACTTGGCATCCCCAAACCCGAACCATTTCGCAACCCGGCGATGGGCAAAAGCGAAGTGATGAATATCGATTAACGCACTTTCCACGGCACGGGTAAAGTGAACGTCCCAAACCATTTCACCATCAGCCCAGTGACGGGGAAGATCTTCAAGTTCTGCAAACCACGGAATCTCTGGAGCCGCAGCGGCATCGTCTCCCCACCACAGCCAGATAAACCCATGACACTCTCGCACTCGATAGGACTCAACCCGCATTTGAGGCGGAATCCGCCCGCTTTCACCTTCACAGGGCATCAACACACAGTCACCGTCAGATGCAAATTGAAACCCGTGGTAGGGACATTCCAGGCAGCTTTGACCCGTCTGGTTGGAAATTTGCCCTAAGGCTAAGTCAACCCCGCGATGAGGGCAATAGCGACTTTGGCAGACAACTCGACCCTCAGCGTCGCGCCAGAGGACTAAATCCAGACCGAGGCGACGAATGCCCACGGGACGAGACTGAATGCTGTGGGAGGGGACAATCGCGTACCAGGCAATGGGAAAAGCCGTTTCAATACTGTTGGGATGGGAAGGTTGAATTTGGGGAACTTGCGAAGAGACGGTCATCGGTTTTACATATGATAACAGTTGTTATAATTTATCATAACAGTCATTATAAAATGAGTGGGTATTTCATCAACATTTGTAAATATGAGCGTTCTGGCAGACAAGCAAACCCAATGGAGGGCGAAAGTCGCCACTGCGGCTTTAGGCCTAATTAGCCGTGAGGGATTGCAAGGTGCGAGTTTGCGGGCGATCGCCCGTGAGTTGGGCTGCACGACGGGGGTGTTGACCCACTACTTTCGCAATAAAGATGAGTTATTGCTGTTTGTCCTCGAAACGATTATGGAGCGCTTATCGGTCATTTTGGGGCAAGCGGCTCGGGAAACGGAAGGGTTAGCCCGTTTAAAGGTGATGATGCTCGCGATTTTGCCAACCACCCCCGAACTCGTCACTATTTGGCGAGCTTGGTTGGCTTTTGTGGGGGCTGCGTTGGGCGATCGAGGATTGGTAGAAGAGCACGAACGCCATTACGCCAACTTCAAAGCCTTTATTCGCCAAGAACTCGCAGCATTACAAGCCGCAGGAGAGATTCATGGCGATCTCGATCTCGATTTTGAAGCGGCTGCCTGGATTGCCACTTTCGACGGCATCGGCGTGAATGCGATCGCCGGTCCCCAAGTTTACTCCCCCGAACAGTTGGAAACGTTAGTCGAGCGATATTTGAAAACAATTTCTTGAAATGGGGAATGGGGAATGTGTAGGTTTTTAAGATTTGGGTGGATTTGAGCTGGCAATCGCCGAACCCTTGAATTTTCGTTGCCGTCACCACCTGAAATTGCCAGATTGTAAAAAAACGTCAGTTCGGGATAACAGTTTCCGGTGAGGATGGGGTGTGGGGTGTAGGGGGAATGGAATCTCATCGAACTGCCTGGGTTGACAAATTTTCTCCAATGTGGATAGAGCCCTCTCCACACATGACCTGAATCCACCTCACCGCACCACTTCTCGACAATCCTTAACCCGAACTGACGTTAAAAAACCTACACCTATGGAGAATCGGGCATGAGGAACACCGGAACGGGCAGAGCGTCGAAGGTACCCATTGTCAATTGTCCATTCATTCCCTTGCTCGTGCATAAAAAGAGTCGATCGCATCCTAACTATATTTGGGAATGTCCGCTAAAATCTGGGCAACAGCATCATGCAGGTACTCATACGTGGCGACATGAACTTGGAAGACGCACTTTCAGTGGCCAATGCCGCCGTTTTCGATCGATTCGGCAAACGACTCAACGACGTGGAAACGGCGATCGTTCGCGGTGCTTGGCACAGTCAAACCTACGTCCAAATCGCCGAAGCCTCGGGGTATTCCATTAGTTACATTACCCGCGACGTGGGACCGAAACTCTGGAAATCTCTCAGTCAAGCTCTCGGAGAAGGAGTGAGTAAAACAAGTTTTCGGGCAGCTTTGGAGCGGCGATGGCAAAAGGAGACGGCAGCAAAAGAGGCTTTAGAACCCACCCTCGAAATCACTCCAGAAGAGAAAGAGGGTCAAACGAACCAGATGGCTGTAGTTCCCCCCAGTGCTACCCGAGCCGATTGGGGAGAAGCCGTTGATGTCAGTCGCTTCTACGGACGCACGGAAGAGTTGGCGATCTTGGAACGTTGGATTAGTACCGACTGCTGCCGGTTGGTTGCGCTTTTGGGGATGGGGGGAATTGGCAAAACCTCTCTCTCCGTCAAACTCGCCGAACAGGTGCAAGGGAATTTTGAATGTGTCATTTGGCGTTCCCTGCGAAATGCACCCACTCTGGAAACGCTGCTGGGGGATTTAGTGCCCTTTGTCTCCGAGCAACAGGACACCCAGCCGGAACTGAAAGCGTTGATGGCTCAGTTGCGTGCGAGGCGGTGTTTGCTGGTTTTGGATAATGCGGAAACCCTGTTGGAAGCCGGATGTGCCGGACAGTATCGTGCGGGTTACGAAGGCTATGGCGAATTGCTGCAACTGGTGGGAGAAACGGCGCACCAGAGTTGTGTCATCCTCACCAGTCGGGAAAAACCGGCCGAGATTGCCGTCCTCGAAGGTATGGAGTTGGCGGTGCGCTCGCTTTCTGTTCGGGGGCTAACGGGAGAAACCGAGGCGCTATTGCTCCTCACAGAGCTGACGGGTTCCGACGAACAAAAACAGCAACTTTTGGAACATTACGGCGGCAATCCTTTGGCGTTGAAGATTGTTTCGACTTCAATTCAAGAACTGTTCGATGGCAATATTGGTGAGTTTTTGGGTCAAAATGCTGGGGTTTTTAATAGTATTCGCCGCCTGCTCGATCGACAGTTTGAGCGCCTCTCGTCTCTGGAAAAAAATGTGATGTATTGGCTGGCGATCGATCGGGAATGGGCAAAAATTTCCGAGCTGGCGACCGATCTGATTCCCAGCGTACCGCGCGCGAAATTATTGGGTGCGCTCGAATCTTTAAGTTGGCGATCGCTGATCGAGAAACAAATGGGGAAATATACCCAGCAACCGGTGGTGATGGAATATACGACCGATCGACTCGTGGAAAGAGTGAGTCAAGAAATTGTCACCGGCGAAATTTCATTATTAAATTGTCACGCTTTACTCAAAGCATTAGAAAAAGATTATATTCGAGAAGCTCAAATCAATCGAATTATCCAGCCGATATTCACGCAAGTTTTATCAGAACTACATACTCAAAAAAATATCGAATCTCAACTTTCTCAACTGATTAAAAAACGGCAAGAAAACTACTCCCAAGAACCGGGATATGCCGGAGGAAATCTGCTCAATTTACTGGTTCAACTGCAAACGGATTTAAGCGGTTACGATTTCTCCAGTCTCTTCCTCTGGCAAGCGGACTTGCGGGAGGTGAACTTACAAAACTGCAATTTTGCCGGTGCGGATTTAGCTCGCTCGGTCCTCACGGAAACCTTGGGAATTCCGTTAACCGTTGCGTTTAGTCCCGATGGAAAATGTCTGGCAACGGGGGATGCCGATCGCGAAATTGTATTTTGGAGCGCGATCGACGGTCAAAAACGGTTAACCTGTACCGGACATACGAGTTGGGTGTGGTCGGTAGCGTGGAGTCCCGATGGCAAGACCCTCGCCAGTGGTAGCGAAGATCGCACCGTCAAACTCTGGGATGCGCGCACGGGTAATCTCTTGCACACCCTGCACGGACATACCAATCCGATTTGGTCGGTGGTGTGGAGTCCCGATGGCAAGACCCTCGCCAGTGGCAGCGAAGATCGCACCGTCAAACTTTGGAATGTCTCTGGTGGTGAATGTACCCACACCTTAACCGGTCACGAGGGATGGGTGCGCTCGGTGGCCTGGAGTCGAGACGGTCAAACTCTCGCCAGTGCCAGCGACGACGGGACCATTAAACTGTGGGAAACCGCAACCGGTCGAGCCTTGAATACCTTAGCTGATGGGAATCAAGGGGTGTTATCCGTGACTTTTTCCCCGGATGGTTCTACCCTGGCAAGCGGGAGCAGCGATCGCACCGTCAAACTCTGGGATGTCGTCTCGGGAAAAATGCAACAAACCCTCACCGGTCATGAGGGATGGGTGCGCTCGGTGGCCTGGAGTCCCGACGGCAAAACCCTCGCCAGTGGTAGCGAAGATCGAACCATTAAGTTGTGGAACCTCAAAACCGGTCAATGCTACAAAACTCTGCAAGGTCATACCAATTGGGTGCGCTCGGTGGCCTGGAGTCGAGATGGTCAAACTCTCGCCAGTGCCAGCGGCGACCACATGGTGAAGTTCTGGGATACCCAAAGCGGTCAATGTTATAAAACGCTTCAGGGACACAACAATCGCGTCTGGTCGATCGCTTGGAGTGCTGACGGTCAAACCCTCGCGAGCGGTTACGACGATCGAAGTGTCAAGTTGTGGGATGTTGAGAAAGCGCGAATCGATCGCACTTGGTGGGGACACGCCAATTGGGTTTGTACGATTGCCTGGAGTCCGAACGGTAAAACCGTTGCCAGTGGTAGCAGCGATCGTACGATTAAGCTATGGGATGTTGCGACGGGTCAAGTTTGTCGCACGCTGCAAGGTCATACGAGTCGGGTTTTGTCTCTCGCCTTTGGTCCAGACGATCGCATTCTGGTCAGTAGCAGCTACGATCGCACCATCAAGGTGTGGGATACCCAAACCGGCGAATGTACCCGCACCTTTGAAGCACAGACGGATTTAGTCTGGACGGTGGCGTTTTCTCCTGATGGTCAAACTTTAGCCAGTAGCAGTGGCGATTGCACCGTTAAATTATGCTCGCTCGAGAGCCGTACCAGTGAGTGCGATCGAACTCTCGAAGGTCATCAGAATTTGGTGTGGACGGTGGCGTTTTCTCCCGATGGTAAAACTTTAGCCAGCGGTAGCGACGATCGTACCGTGAAGCTGTGGGATGTGGATTCAGGAGAATGTACCCATACCTTAGAGGGTCATACGAACCGAGTCTGGACGGTGGCATTTTCCCCCGATGGTAATACCCTGGCGACTGGTAGCAGCGATCGTACCGTGAAGCTGTGGGATGTGGATTCGGGAAAATGTATCCACACCTTAGAGGGTCATACGAATTTAGTCTGGACGGTGGCATTTTCCCCTGATGGCAAGACCCTCGCGACTGGTAGCCAAGATGAGACGATCGGACTTTGGGATGTTGGAGGGGCAATGAGGGTAAAGACTCTAAGAGCAGCTCGACCCTATGAAGGGATGAATGTTAGTGGGGTAACCGGTCTTACAGAACCTCAGAAAGTTACTTTAAAAGCGTTAGGGGCGATCGAAGTATAGCAAAGCGCACGAATCGTAGGATACTCAATTGGAGGCAACTCGTCCCAACTCTTGTTAGGAGCAGAGGCGACCTAAAACGAAGCGATCGTCCTCTAATTGAAAAATCCCTTCGGCTTCCACGATCGCCTCTGGTACTGTTGAGTGGACTCCTTCCTCGCGGCTGGGGGACTCCAGGGGAATGGCAAACGTCTCGAAGGGCAAACTTGCCGGATTGTTGGGTCGATCGGGCAAACCCCCCGCTCCGACAACGGTGAAACGACCGCGCTGGCTCGCACTCGGCGTCAGACAACCTCGCTCGAGAATACCCTCGGTATCCACTGTTACTGACGATAGTTCCACGAAACCCGAACTCGGATCCAGATCGGGGGTGGTAATCGTCACCATGCCGCTTTTGTCTTCAGTTTCCCCCGTCGCGGTGATGTCGCTGTTGGGGGTGAGCCGTTCTCGAAATGCCGTGCCGAAAATCCCTTGGGTATTAATGGTGACTCGACCGCCAACACTTTCTGCGGCATTGGCGGTAATATCGCTGTCTTCAAGTGCCACTAGGGTGTCGGTATCGATGGTGATGTTACCTCCCGAGGCGGACTCCATAGAATTGGTCGTAATCTGGCTACCATCGCGCAGAACGATCGCCGAAGCATTGAGGGTAATGTTGCCTTGTTCTCCCGCTGCCGTAGCGGCTGTCAGTTCTGCATGGCGATCGAGTTGAATGTCTGCGGCATTAATCTCCAAATTTCCGGCACTACCATTTCCCTGACTGCTAACAGCCACCCCCGCACCGTCTCGAACGATGAGTCGGTTCGTATCAATTTCCACGTTTCCGGCACTGCCGCCGCCAAAAAGATTGATACTCCGACCCGATATCCTCGTCCGCGAGCGACCATTGGGGGAAATACCACTCACTTCCACTCTCTGGGCTTGAATATCGATCTGACCACCCGAACCTCGACCAAACGTATCGGTCGTAATCGTCGCACCATCTCGCAAAATCAATTGAGGTGCGATCAACGTTAAATCCCCAGCGTCACCGACGGTTAATGTGGTTGCGGTAATTGTGGTGTTAAAAACATTATCGCTCGTCTGCACGTTTTCGAGGATTGACGGTCCCGGCAGACTTTCTCCACCGCGTAATTCGATAGACTCCGAAGCCTCAATTCTCAAATTTCCCCCCCGACCCGAATCGATCGTGCCAGAATTAATTTGGGCGCGATCGCTCAACTCAATCGTTCGTGCGTCAATCGTCAAATCCCCTGCATTTCCAGTCCCCAGACTCCCCGTCGCGATCGCCGTCCCAAAACTCAAAAAGGAATTGAATTCAAATCCTCGGACGCGAGTTAGCTCGATTTCGTCTGCTTCAACGATTAAATCTCCCCCTTGACTGGGACCGAACGTGGTTGTCAGAACCAGTCCGTCATCCTGCACGAGCAACCGGGAAGTCCGAACGGTCAAGTTACTGCTATTACCCATTACCTCCGCCCCATTGGAGATGGCAATTAGAGCGGCAGTGACTTCTACAGACTCTGAAGCGTCGACGGTCAACGAGCCATTTCTTCCCGCACTGATTCCCTGGGCCGCATTGAGGATGGCGACGTTATTACGAGCGAGCAGTTGAGGCGTTTCGATCGTAATTTCTCCGGCATTTCCCGTCCCGAAGGTAAGGTTATACAGACCCGTTGCGCCAGTCGTAAATTGGTTCGCACCTGGAGAGGTAAATTGTTGTAGGGTTTGGGTAAAGTCGCCCATTCCCACGAGTTCTAACGATTCGGTGGCATTAACCGTCACATCCCCCCCCGGTTGAGACCCCTGGGTAATGGAAAATATCGACGAGAGATCCCTCATTTGCAAATTCCGCGCGAAAACTCGGACATCACCGCCTCCCGTTCCGGTCGTCCCGACATTCACCCGTCGCTCGAGTTGAATGTTGCCAAAGTTAGAGACGTTGCCATAGTTGAAGTTCAAACCGCGATCTCCCGTTGCAATTCCCACTTCACCCTGCCGAACGCTACCGAGTTCGATGCGCCCTCCCAGAGTAGTCGCGGTGGGAATACCATCCACTTCGATAAAGGGACTCCCCCCGGCCATCAACGTTCCTCCCGAAAGGGCAATGTCTCCCCCCACTAATCCTAGGGTTTGGCGGGTAGAAACCGCTAGATTCGCATTATTGCTGGTAATCGACCCCGGATTAGCCGCGTTGAATTGCAACCCCACGGGCACGCTAATGGTGAGTAGCGGTGCGTTGTCGGCAGTGGCGACAAATTCGCTGCCGTCAGCAAAGCTTACCCCACTGGCCGTACTCGCCACAAAAGAACCCCCGATATCGAGTTGAGCGTTGGCACCGAAGTGAATGCCGTTGGGGTTGACCAAAAATAGGTTGGCACGACCGTTCGTGCGGAGGATACCGTCAATATTGGAAAGTTGCTCTCCGGTGATGCGGGTGATGATGTTGTCGACGATCCAAGCGTTTTCAAAATGAGCGGTTTCCCCGCGACGAACGTTAAACTCGCTGAAGCTATGAAAGAGATTGCTTCCAGCTTGGGTTCCTCCGCCGATGCGTTGAAGGCTCTCTTCGGTGGTGACGAGGGAATTTTCCGGTAGGGTTCGATCGGGAACGATTTGGGCAAGATTTTGGGATGGGGCGATCGCCATGTGTACGATGCCAATACCGAGCCAACCGCCAACGTACACCCAGGAATTTCGTGAAACCATTCGTGGTACTTCAATAATTTTTGAACCCTTTAGAGGCTGAAACTCTTTCTAAGATTAGGATTTAGGTCAAGCCCATACATATGGATCGAACCCGGAGTCGTTGTCAGGTTGTTACCATTTTGACCTATAACTCTTGCTCTATCTGGGTTTGAGGCAAGAATTAGACCCATTTTTGTCAAAGTACCATTAGAAGGGATTGCAACACGACGATCGGTGTATCACGATTTTACGAGTCGATCTGCGTTGCACCCGCTCGTCGATCGCTCCGAGAACACTGACGGCCGAGAACGAAGCGATCGTCCTCGAGTTGAAACACTCCTTCCGCCTCCAGAATTGCCCCAGTCTCCCTCATTTTCACCCTCTCCTGAAGAGCTGATGACCGAGAAGGAATAGTATACGTCTCGAAGGGGAAACTGGTCGGAGCGTTGGGATGCACCGGTAAACCCCCCGATCCGAGAATGACGAAACGACCGCGCTGGCTCGAACTTGGGTTCAAACAACCTCGAGCGAGAATGTTCTCGACATCGAGGATTGATGAAGACAGTTCCACCAACCCCGAACTCGGGTCGATATCGGGGGTGTTAATCGTCACCGTACCGCTGAATTGAGATCCTTGTTCGGAACTGGCGGTGATGTCGCTGTTTGGGGTGTCGTTCTCTCGAAATGCCGTGCCGAAAAGACCTCGGGCGGCAACACTCACTCGACCGCCAAAACTTTCTTCGGCATTGGCGGTAATATCGCTATTGTCGAGTGCTACCAAGGTATTCGTGTCGATGGTAATGTTGCCTCCGGAGGCGGACTCCGTTGAATTGGTGGTAATGCGGCTGCCATCGCGCAGTACGATCGCCGAAGCGTTTAGGGTAATATTGCCCTGTGCCCCAGCCGCCGTCGCTGCTGTTAGTTCTCCACCGCCCTCGAGTTGAATGTCTGTGGCGGTAATCTCCAAATTCCCGGCACTACCGCTTCCCCGACTATTTGCAGCCACCTGCGCACCCTCTCGAACGCTCAGTCGATTGGTTTCAATGCGAACGTTTCCGGCATTGCCACCACCCAGAAGACTGATACTGCGACTAGAGATCGCCGTCGGCAACTGACCGTCGGGGGAGGTGCCGCTCAGTTCGATCGTCTCGGCATCGATCTGTAACATCCCCCCCCGACCCAAACCGAAGGTCTCAGTCGCCACAAAAGCTCCATCTCGCAACACCAGCCGAGGTGTTGTTAATCTTAAATCTCCAGCATCGGCGACCACCACCGTCCCCGTAGTAATCGAAGTATTGAAAAAGTTATCCGGTGCTGCCGTGGCCCTCACGGTTTCTCCCCCCCGTAACTCGATCGACTCCGAGGCATTCACCGTCAGATTCCCTCCTCGCCCCGAATCGATCGTGCCGGAGTTAATTTGGGCGCGATCGCTCAACTCAATGGTGCGCGCGTTGACGGTTAAATCCCCTGCATCTCCGTCGGCAAGGGTTCCTGTGGAGAGCGTCGTCCCAAAGGTGAGGATGGGATTGACTAAAAACGGTTGAGCGCGGGTTAGCTCGATTGTGTCTGCCTCAACGGTTAAATCGCCCCCTCGACTCGCTCCTAAGGTGGTTGCCAGCACCAATCCGTTCTCTTGGAGCAATAACCGGTCTGTCGAAAGGGTCAGGTTGCCGCCAACTCCCATCCCCCCCACTCCATTGGCCGTGGCAATGAAAGCCGTCGTCACCTCAACCCTCTGGGCAGCTTGGACGCTCAAAGCTCCAGAATCTCCGGCATTCGGGCCCTGAGCTCCGTTGAGAATCGCGGCATTTTGGCGAACCACCAGTCGAGAAGTGTCAACGGCAATTTCTCCGGCATTCCCCATCCCCAAGGTTAAATTAAACAGACCCGTCACCCGAAGATTGAATGGAGTCGCATCTCCCGATGTAAATTGTTGGATGGTTTGGGTAAAGTCCCCCGTCCCTGTCAATTCGACAGATTCGGTAGTATTGACGGTGATGTTGCCTCCAGCTTCCGTTCCTTGAGTCACGGATATGACTCGCGCCAGATCGCTCATTTGCAGATTCCGCGCCACAATTTGGATATCGCCACCTCCCGTCCCAGTAACATTAACATCTGTTGCTCTGAGTTGAATGTCACCAAAATCGATCGCTCCACCATCATTAGACCCAGCATAATTAAAGTCCAAACTGCGATCGCCCCGGGCAAAATGAACCTCTCCATGGCGAATGCTACCGAGTTCGATCCGTCCTCCTAATGTGGTAGCCGTCGGAATACCTTCAACTTCAATAAAAGGACTTCCCCCAGCCACGAGAGTGCCTCCAGAAAGGGCAATATCTCCCCCCACCAACGCCAGAGTTTGACCCGTGGGAACGGTAAGATTCGCGCCGTTGCTGGTAATCGACCCTGAATTCGACCCATCCCATTGCAACCCCACCGGCACGCTCACCGTCAGTAGCGGTGTATCGCCACCAGTGGTTAAAAACTCGCTGCCGTCGGCAAAATTTACCCCACTGGCCGTACTGGCAACGAAGGAACCGCCGATCTCGAGTTGGGCGTTGGCACCAAAGTGAATGCCGTTAGGGTTAACCAAAAATAGGTTAGCACTGCCGTTAGTACGAAGGATGCCATCGATGTGGGAAAGTTGACCTCCGGTAACGCGGGTGATGATATTTTCAACCCTCGGCGCGTTGTCAAAATGAGCGGTTTCTCCGGTACGAACATTAAACTCGCTGAAGCTGTGAAAAAGATTGCTCCCGGTTTGAGTGCCATCGGCGATCCGTTGAAGGTTACCGTTTGTAGTGACGGTAGAATTTTGCGGCAGGGTTCCATCAGGGAGAATTTGGGCGAGGACGCGATCGGGTGGGAAGAGCATCCCAACGCTAAAACCCGCACTCAGACAAGACGCTATGGAAACCCAGCGCTCAAATCGAATCATGAGACGTTGGTGTAACGGTATCTATCGGTATAACACGATTGAAAAATCGGCGATCGGGGCGTGCTCCTTTTCAGTCATTTCACCTGCGAGGAATCGATCGTTATGGTCGATAATCGCTTGTACCGCACGCGCTACCTGTTCGTCACTTGCTCCGTTCACCCTCAGGGGGTTTTAAAACATAAAACACGCCCTAACCGCCTTGGCGACGGCTATAAAATTCATCTCCATGCCATCTAGCTGTCACAGGAACGTCACACCCTCAAATTACTGTAGAAAGTGTCAGCCCGATCGCGTTCGTTCCTCAATCTTCCGGGCTGACACCCAAATCTCTTGCATTAGTGAACAGGGTGTGCGATCGCAAATTTGGTGACTCCGCGCGTTACCGCGCAAATTCTAACCCCCATGATGTGGGTTGGGTCTTTTAGAGCTTCAACCTTGAGACCTAAGCTGTTGGGGATGGTCCGAATACCCGATCGATATCGATTCTACCCACCCAACCCAACTTCAACGTGAAATGTCTACAAAAGCTCAAAGCGATGAATAACAGATCTCAAGATAAAACGAACCTTTCATTCTCAACCCCATCCACCATTCGCTATCTGGCACTGACCCTCCTCGGTGCGGGTATCCTCTCGGGATGTGCCCGTCTGGCAGCCTCACCCCGCACGGAGAATCCTACCGATGGCACCCAAGTCACCACCACGACCCCAGTTGTTGCCCAATCGACGACTCCATCCCCCACTCGCGGCATCGTTCCTCAGAATTTCGTCACCGAAGTTGTCGATATTGTCGGACCGGCAGTGGTGCGCATCGATACCCAGCGCACCGTCAGTAACCGCTTTCGAGATGAGTTCGACGATCCCTTTTTCCAACCGTTTTTCCGAGGACAAACCCCCTCCCAGCCGGAAGTACAATCGGGAACCGGCTCGGGTTTCATTCTCGAAGCAGACGGTCAAATCGTCACCAACGCCCACGTCATCGATGGGGCGGATGTTGTCAGCGTCACTCTCAAAGACGGTCGCCGATTTGACGGTCGCGTCGTCGGTCGAGATACCGTCACCGATGTGGCGGTGATTCAAATCGATGCCAATGAAAATTTACCCGTTGTGAATTTGGGCGATTCCGACAATTTGCAACCGGGAGAATGGGCGATCGCCATTGGCAATCCCCTCGGTTTAGACAATACCGTCACCACTGGCATTATCAGCGCCACCGGGCGTTCTAGCTCTCAAGTGGGCGTTCCCGACAAGCGAGTGCAGTTCATCCAAACTGATGCCGCTATCAACCCCGGCAACTCCGGCGGTCCCCTGCTCAACCAAAACGGGGAAGCCATCGGGATGAATACTGCCATTCTCCAAGGGGCTCAGGGACTCGGTTTTGCCATTCCCATCGAAACCGTCAAGCAGATTGCCGACCAACTGGTTGCTAACGGAAAAGCCCAACATCCCTATTTGGGCATTCAAATGCTCACCCTCACCCCCGAAATGAGGCAAAACATCAACCAAGACCCCCGTGCCGGATTGCGGGTGAACGAAGATCGAGGGGTTTTAATTGTCCGGGTTGTGGGGAATTCGCCGGCAGATCGCGCGGGATTGCGATCGGGAGATATCGTCAAAACCATCAACGGCAAATCGGTAACCACCACCGACGACGTGCAAACAGCCGTTAGCGACGTGAGTGTCGGCAGCGAACTCCAAGTCGAGGTACAGCGCAACGGTCGCACCGTTGAAACCCGCATCCAAGCAGGCACGTTACCGCAAAGTTAACGTCAGTTTTGGATAAGACTGTTTCAGGTGAGGGCGGGGAATGGGGAATGGGGAATGGGGATGGAGTACTTTGCTCCCCAGCAACCAGATGTAGCCAGTGTTGTCGCTTCGCTCATTAAGAGGCAAGACGGCCGCCCGAACGTCATCCAGAGTCGGTATCCCGGCGAGGTAGCTTAACCAAAACTGACGTTAGGTAGGGTGTGTCTAATTTCTTGACCCACGGGGTTTTTGAGCGATCGCACTGAGTATTTTTTCCGATCCACCCCAGTCACGGGTCATTCTGATAGCGCTCGAACCCCAAGACCGACCCACGATCGCACCTTCGTCACCGGCTCATGAATAATCCAGGTTAAATCGAGGGAAGGGGGTTGAAGCCCCCGCGTCGTCCTAACTCCCGGTTGAAACACGGGAGTTGCGGATTGCCCGTACTTCTTTAGGTCAACACGGGCGTTTCTTCCCAGCGACCCACAGCTTTTCCGAACACTGCCAGTTCTTGCATCAAGTCATCGAAGGCTGCGGGAGTCAGGGATTGCGCCCCGTCGGAGAGGGCTTTGGGGGGGTTGGGATGCACTTCGATCATCAAGGCATCGGTTCCGGCCGCGATCGCCGCTTTCGCCATTGTGGGGACCAGAGTTGCCCACCCCGTCCCGTGGCTGGGGTCGATGGTAATCGGCAGGTGGGTGAGGTTCCGCAGCACTGGAATCGCCGATAAATCGAGGGTATTGCGGGTGTATTGGCGATCGAAAGTGCGAATTCCCCGCTCGCACAAGATCACGTTAGGATTGCCCGCAGCCAGAACGTACTCGGCTGCCATCAGCCATTCCTGAATCGTGGCAGACATCCCCCGCTTGAGTAGCACTGGCTTATCTTGCGCCCCCACTTTTTTCAGCAGGGGGAAATTTTGCATATTGCGCGCGCCGATTTGCAGGACGTCGGCTACTTCGGCAATCTTGGGGATATCTGCTGCATCCATGACTTCGGTAATGATGCCCAAACCGGAGGCTTCCCGCGCGGCTGCGAGTAAATCGAGGGCGCTTTCTCCGTGACCTTGGAAAGCGTAGGGAGAGGTACGCGGTTTGAACGCACCCCCTCGCAGGAACTTCGCCCCAGCGGCTTTCACCCGACGGGCTGTCTCGACGATCATCTCTTCGTTTTCCACAGAACAGGGACCGGCAATGGTCACGACGGGGTGATGCTCGCCGAAAATAACGTTGCCCTCGGGGGTCGAGACGCTCACTTCGCTGGCCTCACCGTGGCGGTACTCGCGGCTGGCGCGTTTGTAAGGGGCTTCGACTCGCAGGACGTTTTCGATCCAGGGACTCATTTCTCGCAGCAGCAGGGGATCGAGTTCTGCGGTATCTCCCACTAAGCCGACGACGACTTTATAGCGTCCGACAATTTTCTCCGGGGTAAATCCTCGGTTTTCGAGTTCCCCACTGAGGCGATCGATTTCGGCTTCTGGCGTACCGACTTTCATGACAATAATCATGTTAGAACTCCCCAATGAACGATTTGGATTAAAAGGTTAAATTGAGAGACATTTTTGAGCTTTTGCTTAACCCTTTGAAATGGCAAAAACCCTAAGCGACGAGGGGAAAAACTCCGCTCGCTCACATTTCAAATTGAATCGACCCGAAGTTTTCGATACGATCGATTAAACCGCGATCGGCGCGAAAAAGGCTGCCAGATTGGCACGAACTTCCAACAGGTTGACACGGTGTCCGTCTAACAGTGCAAATCCCACAGTTGGAGCTAAATGGTGGTCGATAAAGTTTATTCTAGCGTACTTATTCTGAGTTGAAGGGTAGACAGTTGGGGGATAAAAAATGAGGACAAGAGGTATTTTCCCCTTGTCCGATCGGTTTGACTTGCAGTATGGGTGCGACGTAATTACTTCTTCTGCCGCGACTCTTTCCAATCTTTATAGACTCGCCCGATATTCGTTTTAAACTCAGACCAACCGACCTTCGAGCCTTCTTGTCGTTCGTCCCAAGAAGCTGAAAAAACGCCGTAACTCAATCCCAACACGCCCAAGCCCAAAAAGCCCATGCTCACCAACAAAACAGCCACGTTCGGCAAAGGAAACCACTCGCGGGTAACAATGAAGTAGCTGCCCACCAAAGTCCCCATCCCCATAACGGTGGGAACTCCACTGAATAAACCCATTCGAGTTATCATTCTTCGGCTGACAGCTTCTGGAATGGTGGTTTGTTCTTTGGAAGCGTTAGACTTTTTGCCTTTGGCTTTCTTCCCTTTCTCGTTGGAATTAGAAGATTGGGAAGAGCGCCGTTCTACTTTTTTGGCAGACTTTTCCGATGTTGGAGTTTCAGATTTAGAACTATCCTGTGGAGCAGATTTCTTCGGTTTTTTTTTCGGCTCGAAGGGTAGGGGGTTGCGTTGGGAGTCAGAGGGCATAGTAGCAGTTTAACCGCGAATTCCGAGACGACCGATGAGGGCGCGATAGTGCGCTTCATCTTGTTTCATGATATATGCCAGCAGGCTCTTGCGCCGTCCGATCATTTTCATCAACCCGCGCTGGGAGGAATAATCTTTCTTATTTTTTCTCAGGTGCAAGCTCAGGTTATTGATGCGTTCGGTGAGCATGGCAACTTGCAAATCCGCCGACCCCGTATCGGTTTCGTGGATTTGATACTCGGCCATAATTTCTTGCTTTTTCGTTTGTGAGAGGGGCATACGATGAAATTAATTGTATAAATTCAGCAGCTTTCAATCATAACACGCCCGAATTCTCAACGAACAGCTTTAGATTGGACTAGGGACAAAACGTCTAGAGGATTCTACGCGGTTCGTATGTCCTCTCCCTTTTGGCAACTTTCTCCCGACCCATTCACGCCGGATCTCAGAAGCTCAAACCCTTAGCGTCTCCTGACTTCATGCGACCTGTTCCCCGTTGCCCTTCCACACCCTGGGTTTTAGATCGTTTCAAATTTCTGGCAGATCGAATAAAATCGTCGTCATGTAACGCTCGGCCCACTGGGTTCCAAAGGCTTTTTCTAAAACCCGGCGAGTTTTATCGTTTTTTTGTTGTTTGCGACAGTAGTACTGTTGACCGGCGATAATTTGAGCTTGTCGCTCTCCGGTGACGGGCTGTGTAGAGATAGCCTGTTGGCAGTGAATTTCGAGATATTGCTCGACCCGGTTTAAAAACAGGTTTTCTTCAGCCAGATCGCTCGGTCTCACGAACACGCAAAACTCCGAAAAAATATCTCCCCAAGGGGGTAGCGCTCGCGGTTGAGTAAAGTTCGATGCTTGGAGAGCGCTCAGACTCTGCCGGTATTCCCGAGATAGAGTCCGTCCGTCGGTAACCGGAGACAAATCCACCACGGCCGCACTAATTTGCCCCCGTCCCCCCACCAAGTCCGTACCGAACATGGGTAATGGATAGTTGGAGCGCGGAAACATCACGCAATGCAAAATATCGAGAGAGTTGCCGATTTGAGCCAGTTCCAGATGCATTTTCCGAAACTGAGGGGCTTGATAGCCTCGATTCTCGATGGTTAACTTTTCGCCTTCCAAACGTCCCTCAACATACCCTAAATCTTCTGGAAGCTGATAAGGCGATAGCTCGAGATAGCGATGCCAAATTTCCTCAATTGAATCAGCTAACTGGCGAATTAAAGGATGTTGTTTCTCCCGAAGAGATGGAATGGGGGTTTCGGCAAGTGACATAGATAGTTTTATCGATAATTTTAGAAAAGAGTATGGTTGTGGAAAGGCAAAGGCTAGCTCGATCGTACTCTTTTCACTTTAATCTAAATTGCGATCGCCGATCGTGGCGAAACTCGCACCCAAAACGGTTGCGTCCCAGAAGATTTCAACTTCGATTGCGGTAACACTCGATGGGCGATCGTTATCGCTCGTTGGTAAAAATGCAAAAATGCGATGTGCGACTTTAAGCCAAGCCATGTTGCGAGCGAGCCGATGGTATCTCCCTTTCCCCTTTCCCCTTTCCCTTGTTCCGAGCTTTGTCAGGTTTTAGATAATGTAAGTTGCACGTGGCATTATTGGGGATTCGTTCTAATCGTGTTAAGAAAGGAGTAGGAGAAAACTCACAATCTCCGCTTCCTAAGTTTTCGATGGAGCTATGTCAGATCCGAAGATATCGGCGATCGTTTGTACGCACAATCGGGATGCGTATTTAGGAGCGGCGATCGATAGTTTACTCGCCCAAGACTTCGACGATTTTGAAGCGATCGTCGTTGATAATGCATCCACCGATCGCACGAGGGCAATTGTTGAAGAACGCTTGCCTCATCCTCGCCTGCGGTACGTTTGGGAACCGACAGTGGGTTTGTCAGTCGCTCGCAATACAGGTGCGCGGGAAACGACCGCTCCGGTTATCGCTTATTTAGACGATGATGCCGTGGCCAGTCCTTCTTGGCTGAGCAGTCTCTATCGAGCTTACCAAAATTGCGAACGTCTGGTCGTTGCTGGTGGCAAAGTGACGCTCTTGTGGCCTGAGGGGGTGCGACCGCCCAAGTGGTTATCTCCAGGATTAGCTGGAAACCTCGGTGCTTACGATTTGGGGGAAACCCTCGTGGATATTCAAATTCCCGGTTTGACGCCGAGGGGTTTAAACTACTCGATCCGGCGCACCTTCCTCGAACACATTGGTGGCTTCGACACCAACCTCGGTCGCATCGGTAAGCGATTGCTTTCTAATGAAGAACTGTTTGTCACCGAAAAAGCTTTAGAAGGCGGTTGGCAAGTGGCATACCTTCCCGAAGCTCGAGTTGCCCACAATGTCTCCCCCGAACGCCTGTATCGGTCTTGGTTTTTGAAACGGGGTTGGTGGCAGGGCATCAGCGAGTGCTATCGAGAACAACTTGCCGGTCAAGCCGGTTGGCAACAGTTGCCACGGGGAGGAGAACGCATGATTCGCGGACTCTATAACGGTCTGAAATATATCACCGATCCCGCACGACGATTTGATAATTTAGTTTACGCCTACGGTCAAATTGGCTATCTGGGCGCTGCCATCGGGGGGATGCTCTCAACATCCCAAACCACGAAGCCTTCTTAATATCGCGTGAGTGGTGCCGACCGCAGTTATCCCGACATCGTGCATCTTTCGCTTTGTACTTGTGAAACGACGAACGCGCTCAAGCGCAAATTGCTAACCCTTTAGCTGCCTAATGTTATGACTTCCACCTCTGATAAAGTAGCCGTTTCCGTTCTGATCCCTGCCAAAAATGAGGAAGCCAATCTGCCGGCCTGTTTGACCAGCGTGGCGAGGGCCGATGAAGTCTTCGTGGTCGATTCCCAAAGTGAAGATCGCACCGGCGAAATCGCCGAAAGTTACGGGGCAACCGTGGTGCAGTTTCACTTTAACGGGTCTTGGCCGAAAAAGAAGAACTGGTCTTTGGACAATCTGCCGTTTCGGAATGAATGGGTTTTGATTGTCGATTGCGACGAACGGATTCCCCCAGAACTTTGGGATGAAATTACCGAGGCGATCGCCAACCCCGACTACGATGGGTACTATCTCAACCGTCGCGTCTTTTTCTTGGGAACCTGGATTCGTCATGGGGGTAAGTATCCAGACTGGAACCTGCGCTTGTTCAAACACGCCAAAGGTCGATACGAAAACCTCAGCACGGAAGAAGTGCCCAATACCGGCGATAACGAAGTTCACGAACACGTGATTCTACCCACGACGGCGGGTTATCTGAAAAACGATATGCTCCACGAGGACTTCCGAGATATCTATCATTGGTTGGCGCGACACAACCGCTACTCGAACTGGGAAGCTCGAGTTTATTACAATCTACTGATGGGTCGCGGCGAGAGCGGTACCATCGGGGCGAATCTGTTTGGAGATGCAGTACAGCGCAAGCGTTTCCTGAAAACGGTATGGGTTCGACTGCCCTTTAAACCCTTCTTGCGATTTATTTTGTTCTACTTCATCCAACTGGGCTTTTTGGACGGTCGAGCCGGTTATATGTACGCTCGTTTGTTGAGTCAGTACGAGTTTCAGATTGGGGCGAAGCTATACGAGTTGCGAAACTGTGGCGGTCAGCTCAATGTCACCAAGGAAAAGCCAAAAAGGTCGCCCGTGATTCCTCAACTGGAATCTTCTCGCTAGTTGTGGGTTTGGGGGCTTTTGGCCCTCAACAACTGCTTGTGTGAATTAGATGCTAGAGTGACGCAAATTCGTTCAAATTCAGAAGTCGCTGGATTTGGGTACCACGTGGAATCCCCATAGGGTCAGGGTCAAATTTAATTCACATCAGGCATAAAATCTAAAATCTAAAATCTAAAATTCTCAACACCCCCCATGACTGATTCAGCCAACCTTGACGATCGACCTTTTGTCGATTTGCGCCAGTACGACCAATCCCAATTCGATCGCGGACGACCGAGTTGGTTCGTTCTGTTGTGGTGGCTGGTGCAGGCGATCGCCTTTCCCTTGAGCTTGCACAACTTCAATGGCTTTCGGTGCTGGCTGCTGCGACGGTTTGGGGCAAAAATCGGTCGGGGGGTACTCGTTCGGCCCACGGCTCGGTTTACCTATCCTTGGAAGGTGGAGATTGGCGACTATAGCTGGATCGGGGATGATGTGGTGTTCTACAGCCTCGATCGCATCTGCATCGGCACCCAGTGCGTCATCTCCCAGAAAACCTACCTTTGTACCGGGTCTCACGATATCCAAGATCCGGCTTTCGGTCTCAAGACCGCCCCAATTACCATCGGCAATGGGGTGTGGGTGGCCACGGATTGTTTTGTCGGGCTGGGGGTCACCATCGGTGCCAATGCAGTGGTGGGCGCGCGCAGCAGCGTATTTAGCAATTTGCCGGCGGCTCGGGTATGCCTGGGAACCCCCTGTCGTCCTCGATATCCCCGGCAACTGGGTGAGGAAAAGCAATACATTCGTTAACTTAATTTTTTTGTTTTTTGTAAACTGAGTTACTAAATTAAATTGATATTTTTGATACCCCTTGATCTAAGGGTTTAGATAGTTTAAGGTAAGTAGTCGGTCTCCAGATGAGAGGTCAAAAATACCGAAAGAAACACAAGTTATACAGTTCTGTAATATTACAAAACGATCGCTTTTGTTGAAGATTTTAAACGAACAGAGAAGCGAAACAAAGATCGAAAAAATTGGCAACTGACCAAACCTTAGAAAATATTAAAGTCTAGCAAGTCTGTTTGGGAAACCTGTAAAAAATAGAAGTAACTAAAACGATGTGAGTGCCGAGGTTTCGCAGTGGCGAAAAACCCGGTTTTTTTACGCTGGCGGAACTTCTTGCCTCAAGCTCCGCGTTCACCCTTGACAATTTCAATTGAAAAAAATGCATCAAATTTTAACGGCGGCTCCAGATTTTGCCCGAGCGGATAATTTGCGCGGATTAGCCGATCTCAATCGCGTCCGATTCGATCGATGGGGAATCACCTGCATCGCGTTGTTGGGTCGCCCTGGTGTCGGTAAAACCGCACTGCTCGATCGCACCCTGGCGGCTTTAAACGATCGACTCCAAGTCGCCACCATTGTTGGCGATCCGATCTGCGAACGGGAAGCCGATCGCTTGCGTTTGCAAGGCATTCCCACTCTGGCTCCACGAACCGGAAATACAGAGGGTCTCAACGCTCGAAGCATTGCTGAAAGTTTGGATCGGTTCGAGGGTCAATATACGCCATCTCACTTCGATCTCGTTTGGCTCGAAAAAAACCTCGATTCCGCCGATTCCAATCTCACCGCCGTGGGAGAACATCTGAAAGTCGCCCTACTCGATGCAACTCGGGGAGAAGACTTAATTGTCGATTGTCCCCTCCTCTTTCGAGAAGCAAACTGCGTACTGCTGACGAAAATCGATCGGGCTGCCGATGAGGGGGCGAACATCGAAGGAGCAATCGCCAATCTGCGGCAGATCGATTCCAAAATGCCGATTCTGCCGATTTCGAGCCACACCGGATTTGGACTCGAAGCGTGGCTGAATTGGGTGCGATTGCAGGTGGCTTTGCGAAACCAATCCGATAAAGCGGCCCGCCAGGAAACGATCGGCGTCGGTCGTGAGTCTCGCACCCAATAAACGCGACGAGCAAACCATCAACTCCATCTTCTTTTTATTCCCTCGATCGCTCGATCGAGGGATTCTGGTGAGTGGCGCGAGTTAGGATTAGGTAAGATGATGTCTGAGTTTTCAATCGGAGCCAACATCGAGATCGATGGCAAATTGTCGTTGACCGATCGACTCAGGCATCCCCGAGAGGAACATGGAGGAAAACGAGGGAGATTCAATGGGTATCGCATCCGAAAATATCGTAACGGTGTCGATCGTACTCATCGCTGTCGGCATACTGGCGGTGGGTTTTTATCGCTCTCGATCCTTTGGCAAATTGGGGATCGTATCCTGGTTGCAATCCGTTGCCTTGATGGCTCCCTGGTTGTTATTTTTCGGCCTATTCGCCCTTGGGATCTATATCAATTTGGCCGGTGTCTTATTTCTAATCGTCGTTTCCGCCGGAACCTATATTTTCCTAGGCAACAAACTCCGAACCCTCAGTCAAGACCCCGCGGGGCGCGCGCAGCTTGAAAAAATGCTGCGGACTAAAACTAACCCCACTCCCTCCCAACCAGAGGAAACCGAATCATCAGCAACCGATTCCACCAGCGCGAAAGAAACCCCAACCGCGAAAGAAACCCCAGTCGTTCCTACCGCGATCGTCGAACCGATCGCGATCCCCACGGAAGATCTAGAAAGCATCAAAGGGATTTTCGGCGTGGATACCTTCTTTGCCACCGATAGCGTTCCCTACCAAGATGGTGCGTATTTCCGAGGGAACCTGCGCGGCGAACCCGAAGCCGCCTACACCAAGCTGGCCCAAAAACTCAAAGAGCGCGTGGGAGATCGCTATCGTTTGTTTCTGGTTCCCGATCGCCAAGATAAGCCGATCGTGGTGGTTTTACCCAGTCGAAACGAACCCAAACCCCTGAGCACCACCCAAAAAGCCCTCGCTATCGGACTGGCAATCGCCACCTTTGCCACCACATTAGAAACGGCCGGCATCTTAATCGGGTTTGATTTTTTTAACGATCTCGGTCGCATCCAAGAGGTTCTACCGGTGAGTTTGGGGATTTGGGCCGTACTCATCGCCCACGAAATCGGTCATCAAGTCATGGCATCGCGCCACAACGTCCGCATCAGTTGGCCGTTTTTTATTCCCACCTGGCAAGTGGGTTCCTTTGGTGCCATCAATCGCTTCGAGTCTTTTTTAGCCGATCGAACGGTCTTGTTTGATGTTGCCATCGCCGGACCAGCTGCGGGGGGTTTGCTTTCTTTGGGTCTGTTGATGACGGGTTTGTATCTTTCCCATCCCGGTAGCCTGTTTCAGATTCCCTCGGATTTTTTCCAAGGTTCGATGCTGGTGGGAACCCTTGCCAAAGTCGTGCTGGGTTCGGCGTTGGAAGAATCCTTGGTGGATATTCACCCCCTGGTGGCAATTGGCTGGTTGGGATTGGTCATTAACGCCTTAAATTTAATGCCTGCGGGTCAGTTAGATGGAGGTCGGGCGATTCAAGCCATTTACGGCCGTCAAACTGCCGGACGCACCACCATCGCCACTCTGATCGTTTTGGGACTGGTCTCTCTGGTCAATCCGATCGCTCTCTATTGGGCGATCGTGATTCTGTTCTTGCAGCGCAATCTCGAAAGTCCTAGCCTCAACGAACTCATCGAACCGGACGATACCCGTGCAGCGTTGGTCTTACTGGCTTTATTTTTAACGATCGTGACGTTGATTCCTCTGACCCCTAGTGTGGCGGGAACCTTGGGGATTGGTGGATAGGCATCGGTATCCCGTTGCATTTTTTCTCCCCGGTGCTTTCCCAGTTCCCTGTGCTCAAATCCACCGGAATCTAAGAAACACCTCTGTGTAAGGGTGCTCTCCCTACCTTAAGAATGAGGGGTCATACCCCTTTAGGCTGTAATCCTTCATCCCAAACGGACAAAAGACCGAGACAATCGATGGTCAGTATACAAGCTTCTACCTAAATTCATGCAACCCGTTCAACTCCTGCCCGATGCAATTCCGGAGATGTTAGTTTCTGTTGCCCAAACCGGATATTTAACTGTTGCCGATCGCTACGGACTGATGGCAGCAATGCTTGATGATTCACTGACGGAAGAAGAAAGACTCGCCACCAATCGATTGCTGATGGCCGTCCGTCGAGGGCGAGTGAAGGTGGTCGATCGGATTTCTGCGGTCTTAGATGCGAGCATCTAAGTTCTTTTGACATTTCAAGAGAGCCAGTTGAGAGTTGCGTTGAAATCGAGAAACCTCGTCAGGTTTTCGCGCTCTTGCGATTGTCAATTCCATTGTTCCAAATTCGGAGCCTCTCGACTGGGAACTATAAACCCACCCCAACGGTATGTTTGAGGTGGGTTTATAGTTCTAGATGGGTTTTGAGGATCGGTCGCCGATTTCCCTTGTCGGATTTACTCGAACCTCAGTTTTGCATCAGAATGTTTCCGGTGATAGTGGGGAAGGGAGAATTCGGAATTCGGAAAAGGGAATGGAATACTTTCTTTCCCTCGCAGAAGATATATCCGAGTGTTTTCCCTCACGTCCCATCTACTTGTCGACTGCTCGAACGTCATCGAGAGTCAGCATGCCGGTGAGGCGACTTCAGCAAAACTGACGTTACTCGATCGAAATTGTTTGCGGTCCTTTGCTACTTCCGTTATTCATATTGGGGGAACTCGAAGGGGTTGAAGGAGAGGACGGCGAACCCGCTTGCTCGTCGAGCCAGCTTTTGACCGGATCTTCCCCAAGATTGAGTTGGAACGCGCCAGAGAAGAATCCACCCAGGAAAGCAATCGGTTCTCGGGTCAATTCTTGGAAAATCGGTTGTAACTCGTCGAAGAACATGATGAGTGATGATACTTAGGAGAGAACTCTTTCAACCGATCCTAGCGTGTTTTCACCCGACGCGCTCGATTTGCTCGGCGATCGACTCGAAAAATTCAGCCCGAGCGGGTAGCACAAGACGAATCGAGTTTCCCCCTCTCAAGGGAACGCAATTAACAGAACCCTTGACTTTCCGAAGACAAATCGAGTATTCAATTTACAATTGCAGATTCTTTAAAATTGCAGATTTAATAAATTCATATGACCGATCCTCGCGTTCTTTGTCTGGGTGAAATTTTGTTTGACTGCCTCGCAGATCGAGCCGGGGAGCCTCTCGAACGAGTTGAGTCGTGGACTCCCTATCCCGGAGGTGCTCCAGCAAACGTTGCTTGTGGTTTGGTGAAGTTAGGGACCTCCGCTGGGTTTATCGGCTGTATCGGGAACGATCGACCTGGAGAAGAGTTAGTGGAACTGCTGCTCAAAGTGGGAGTCGAGCCCACAGGAGTGCAGCGCCATCCGACTGCACCGACGCGGCAGGTTTACGTGTTGCGATCGAACGACGGCGATCGCATCTTTGCCGGCTTTGGGGATTTGCCGACGGATAAGTTTGCCGATACGCGCTTGCAGGCGGATGAGTTACCCGAGAAATTATTCGCTGGGGCGGAGTTTCTCGTGTTGGGAACCTTAGAGATGGCCTATCCGGAAACCCGTAGGGCGATCGAACGGGCTTTAGAGTTGGCAGATCGCCACTATACGAAAATCTTCCTCGATGTCAATTGGCGACCGGTTTTCTGGGACGATCGTGCTGAAGGGGAACGCGCTATCTGGAAGATGATGAGTCAGGTAGACTTTGTCAAACTTTCAGAAGAAGAGGCACAGTGGCTCTTCAAAACCACCGATGCCGAAACGATTTCCCATCGCCTCAACGATGTGGAAGGGGTTCTCGTCACCTTAGGGGAACGGGGTTGTTCTTACTGTTTGAACGATTTTGCCGGTCGAGTGGATGCGTTTCCCGTACAAGTGGAAGATACCACAGGAGCGGGGGATGGATTTGTTGCCGGGTTGTTGCATCAACTCTGCCGAAATGGCTCTAAGGGATTAACCGATGGAGCAACGGTGGAGCAAATCGTGACCTATGCCTGTGCGGTGGGGGCCCTGACGGCAACTAAACCGGGGGCGATCGCCGCTCAACCGGTCGCTGGCGAGGTCGAAGCATTTTTGCACTAGCATTACTCGATCTCCGTGTGCGATTCGTTTAAATTTAGGCTTGAATTCTGGCTGTAATTTGTAGGATAGAACGCAGTTCCGGCTGCGTTTCTATGCCAAACTCATCGGGAATAGGGAATAACGCCATGTGCAACTTAATTCTCCAAAATCCTCTCGCACGGGGGAACCTCCCTCAGTCCCTCCTGCGAGGAGGGAAGAAAGAAAGGAAGGGGGAAGGGGAAAAGGGGGATAAGTCTACTCGCTCACCATCCAAACGAGCGCAAAAAGAGCGCACACCGCGTGAATAGGGAATAGGGAATAGGCAATTGGGAATAGAAACAAATTATTTCTTCAATCGTGTCAATAAACTGACGACGAAGCGTTATGATTACCCGATCGTAAAAAACCGATCCCTGTCAGGGGAAAAGACCCCGGTAGGATTACACGTGTATCCTGACTGAAGTAATGATGACGATCGCCATACTGCAAATCGTAAGAACAGCTAGCGCCCCCGTTGCCCGAAAAATGCTCTAACCTGTAGTCTAATCCTGAATCCTCACACAAGACTTGTCGAGCTTTTATCTTTTTTAGCATATGCTAACTCGCAAAGATATTGCGTTTTATCTCGAAGATATTGAAACCCCGCTGGGTCGCACGATTTCTTTGACGATTTTGGGTTTAATTCTGATATCGGCGCTGGGTTTTGTGGCTCAAACCTATACATTACCGGATGAGGTTTTAATTCAGCTCAAACGGCTAGATTTGGCAATCGTGATTTTATTTTCGATCGAATATCTAATTCGTTTGGGCGTCGCTGAAAATCCAATCAAGTTTTTTTTTAGCTTAAATGCATTAATCGAACTATTCGTTATTCTCCCATTTGTTTTGGGTTTGGGAAATACTTTATTTATTCGAATTTTTCGCTGGTTTCGAATTTTACGCTTGATTCGATTTTTAGATTTAGAGTTTTCGATTTTTAGAATCACCACAGAAGACGGGCTAATTTTATCGAAGATATTATTTACCCTATTCACGATTGTGTTTATTTATTCGGGGTTAATCTATCAGGTAGAACATCCCCAAAACCCCGAACTATTTCGCAACTTTCTCGATGCCTTTTATTTTTCCGTCGTCACGATGACGACTGTGGGATTTGGCGATGTTACGCCATTATCGGAAATGGGGCGATGCTTGACGTTGCTGATGATTATCACGGGAGTGGCGATCGTCCCGTGGCAGTTGCGAGAATTGATTCAGCAACTCATCAAAGCGGCGAATTATATCCAAAATCCCTGCGAAAATTGCGGTTGGTCCAGTCACGATGCCGATGCATTGTTTTGCAAGCGATGTGGGACGAAATTAGATAAAGAGTTAGAGAAAGAGTCGAATTCGATCGAAACATGAAAAATGTGGATAAAATCCAAACATCCCGGCTGATTTTACGGCGATGGCAAGAAAGCGATCGCGCACCGTTTGCCCAACTGAATGCCGATCCTCGGGTGATGGAATATATGCCCGGACTGTTATCTGCCCATGAAAGTAACGATATGGTCGATCGGATCGAAAATCATTTTCGAGATCGCGGATTTGGTTTATATGCCGTCGAACTCGCCTCCACCCAAACTTTTATCGGATTTATCGGCTTATCCGTACCGCGCTTCGAGGCATCTTTCACCCCCTGCGTGGAAATCGGCTGGCGGTTGGCATTCAACTATTGGGGCAACGGATATGCCACAGAAGGGGCCGCTTCCGTCCTGGACTATGCCTTTACTCAACTCCAGTTACCCCAAGTGGTTTCCTTTACCGTCCCGGCAAATCGGCGATCGCGCCGGGTAATGGAACGCATCGGTTTGGAGTTTGCGGGCACTTTCAATCATCCGGCATTGCCATCGGGACATCTCCTGGAAAAACACGTTCTCTACGCAACTGCTAATGGTTCGTAGCTAAATGCTTACCTTATTTCTCTGTTTCAAAAATTAACCCCCCGGATAAGTCCGAGGGGTGGAAGGATGGTTTCTAATTAATTTGATTTGACTCGATGGGTAGGGCGCCATCGCGTGGGATTGCGGTCACCTAACCATTAAGCCGTTTCTAATTAATACTGATTTTTTCCACAAGATCCCAAATGGGTTCTATAAGAGGGAGCCTGCGCCCAATAAAAAACGCCCTCCCGCGAGGGGAGAGCGTTTTTAAATTTTAGACCTTGTTCTCAAAGTCTAATTTAGAAACATCTAAATTAGCCGTTGATGGAAGGAGCAGTCAGAGCCACGGGGGCCGACTCACCAGCAGCCAAGTCTAAGGGGAAGTTGTGAGCGTTGCGCTCGTGCATGACTTCCA
>NZ_JBRJXU010000090.1:0-6140 GCF_057467645.1 Zarconia sp. | reverse complement strand
TACCGCAACAGTTAGGAGCCGACCAAACGCTACCGCAACAGTTAGGAGCCGACCAAACGCTACCGCAACAGTTAGGAGCCGACCAAACGCTACCGCAACAGTTAGGAGCCGACCAAACGCTACCGCAACAGTTAGGAGCCGCCCAAACGTTACCGCAACAGTTAGGAACTGCCCAAACGCTACCGCAACAGTTACCACCATCTCCCCCCATACCACCGATGCAACCCATCGAAAATGCGAATTCGCCCAATCGAGCCGCCCAAAGAACAGAAGGGCGATCGCATCGCAAGTCGCCCGCATTACCCCAACTGCCGAACTTTAACTCGAATGTGAAGTCGAATTTGGGGTTGAATTTGGGAAGGGCTGCGATGAGGCCGCAAACCTATATCGATCGCCCCATGGGAAGTTTCGGACAGTGGCAAGTCGAAATCGTCCAAACCCAGCAATCAGGAATTCCGGTAACTCGCATCGAGTATATTTCTCCCCAAGGCGATCGCTTGCAAGAAACCCTCAAAGGCTGGTTGCGAGTAGACTATCACCGTCGCATTGCCGACATCGAAGCCAGTTTGCGATCGCGTGGGGGTCGATAAATATAGCAGTCGCCATATCGGTTAGGGCACAAGTGACCGTGGGCAGCGGTCGGACCCCGCGTCGGCGTAAGAGGTCGGACCCCGAGTTTGCGCGCGCCTACGCAAGGGAACGCCGACCGTTAAGAGGCAGGGTCTGTAGGGGCACAAGCATTTGGGCGATTAATCTTGGTTGCCACGAAACCTGACAAATCCAAATGCTTTGCCCTCCTTGGAGGCCTGAGGAGGCAGGGGAGGCTGGGGGGGAAAGAGAAAAGATACGCTCATGTTTGATCGGACTGTGTACCCCGGTCATGGCTACAACAATCACAGTACACAGTGGGAGCCAGCGCGCTCCCGTTTTGTCCAATTCCCCCAATTCTCCCGTTTCTCCCGTTTCTCCCCTCTCCACCTCCCCGCGTCCCCGCGTCCCCGCGTCTCCGTGTCTTCCCCTTCCCCCTTTCCCACCAGATATCCAAGACCTTCAATTTCCGTATTGAAAATTGGTCATCATGGCGATCGCCTCTTTGACGAAAGGACTCGACTCACCGTACAAATCCAGCCATTCATAAAAGGATAATCCCGTTTCGAGATAGATGTCGGGATTGGCAGCTCCTTGTAACATTAGCTCGCAGATGGCATTGTAGGCATCGAGCCACGCTTGAGCGAGTTCTGGCGTCCATTGCGGTCCTAAATAGACTTTGAAGGTATCGAGCAAGGCTTTTCCAACTAACGGATAGTATCGATCGAGGGTTCCCGTTGTAACGTGATACGCACCTAAACTTTTGAGAGCGACTTCTAAGGATTCTGGATTGCGTAGATTTTCGACGATTAATGCCAAAGACGAAATTAATTTTTTCTGTTGTTTATCGATATTAGTATTTTCAAATAAAGCTTCGACTTCGGGGTTGGCTTGAAAGAGTTTGAAATAGAAGCTAGCCGAAAATTCTTTCGCCTGGGGTCGAATTAGATCGAAACTGTTTTCTAAGAGTTCGACGTTTAAACTCATCTGAAAATTACGTCCTGACGCTAGGTGAAGTCTGGGGTTATCTTTTAAGAGGATAACTCTCCTAAGAGCCGATCGAAAATTTTTTCTGGAACTCGACCGATTTCAGTTCTGGCAACTTGTCGGTTTCGATCGAGAAAGGTGAAGTGGGGAACCCCCGTTACGCCATATTTTTGTTGAACGGACATCCATTGAGGATCGTCAATATCGAGCATCACAAAATCGATCGCCTGACTGTATTTCGGATGCAATTCATCGAGAACTGGAGCCATCGATTGGCAAGTCGTACACCAGTTCGCGTAGAATTCAATCAGCGTCGGTCGATCGCTTTCCATGGCGACCTCGTAAGGAACCGATGTGCCTGCCATTTCTTTCATCAGTGCCAAACCCCGAACGGAACCCACACCCGTCACTGCGATGTCACCACGGGTGGCGATAAAAGTCACGAACGAAAAAATCAGGACGATCGCCCCAATTAAGTAAGGTTTAATTTTATTTCGATTTTGAATCATTAAAAATTAATTTTAAAATCTTAAAGCACATACTATTCATAATAGTATGTTATGAAAATGTGAAACCCTAGCATGATAACAAAAGCGTTTACTAAAATAATGTGGCTTGTCAACCAAATCGAGCGCAAACTGCGAATCATTTGTCCTTTAGGTACGCCCGTCACTTTTGCCAAAATTCCACCTTTTGCCGCTTTTCCCAGTTGTGCTGGGACAACGGAGAAGTAGCGTTGCGGCGATTCGACAATACCCGTTTCGGCAACAACCCCCACCAATGCTGATAGGGTTACGCCAAAAAAGACCCAGAGAAAAATGGCATTAAAGTTAACTCCGGTCGTCCCAATCGTATGAATTAAAGTCGTGGCGAGTAAACCGACCCCGAGAAAAATATGCAAACTCCGCCATAACTGAATCGAACCCGGCAGCGTGACCTTAACGAGCCAACCTCTTCCGCGTTTTCGGGCAGTAAAAATAACTTCTAAAATCACAAAAACGAGGGAAACATAACCGGTTATTTGTTTGTAAATGTTGCCCTGTAATAGTAAATGTAAATCAAAGGCACTCTCTCGTAATTTGGGAATGTAAAGCGGACTGAGTGCAAATGGAGCCAGTAGCACCACGCAAATAAAAGTTAGGATAATTAAAGTGGAAAATTTAGGCTTCATTGTTTTAAGTAATAAGTGATAAGTAATAAGTAATAACTTTGAAGAGAGACTGAATAAAAATGTAGTTCTTCTGTACTGGGGGCGATCGCTAGAGCTTAGATTTCGTCGGGTAGGTTCGGCACGGGGATGATTTTTTGGAAAAACCCATCTTTTTTAAATTCGTGCCGTAGCCCCCCACCAGACGTTTGCAACAGAATATACATTTGAACCCAACTCAAGCATTTTTCTAACTCCCAACTCAGATATATCGAAATAAAAATTCTTACCGATTACTTATTACTTATTACTTATTACTTATTACTTATTAACGCGGTGTGCGCTCTTTTTGCCAAGCCATATGGTGAGCGAGTCGAAAAATCCCCCATTCCCCATTCCCCATTCCCCATTCCCCCGTGCGGTCAGGTTTTGGATAAACAAGTTGCACATGGCGTTATTACTGATTACTTAAAAATAATCCGCTGAAAGCCAGAAACTCTCAGCGGATTGACGAAAAATTATGCCCCTTCTAAAGGCAGGTTGATAATCACGCCACCCATGACGTCTCCCATTTCAAACTCTTTATCGGGATAGCGTTCTAAGTGAACGGGGTGGGTATTGTGGCAGGTGACGCAAGCTTCCGCCACGGCTACATCAGGATACAAAGCAGAGAAGTATTTCTTCCCGGCAATTTCCTGATATTCTTTGTAGGGTTCCCCCGTCTCATTCACCGACTCCATGGCAACTTTCTCGAAATCGGATTTCGGGGCGTGGCTATCGTTGATATTCCAAGTCGAAATCAAGTTATAGGTAAACGTGCCGTCTTCCGATGCAATTTCCGAACCCAAGCGGAACATTTGGGCGGGGAGGGGAATACCACCAGCATCTTGCCAAGCTTCGGTGGCTTCCGCATCAACCACGCCATCTTCCTTTTCTTTTCCTTCCAACATGGTGAGGCGGTTGACGACGTGCTTGGTGTAAGCAGTCCGGTCGGCGAGCAACACCGTATGGATGTAGTCCACCACCAATTCGGGGGCAATGCCGCCAGCACTGGCCGTATCGGCGCTACTCGTGGCAGCCGGACCGCCACCTCCAGCACAAGCCACAGCCGTAAAGCAAATGGCTGTTGCTAAGGCAGTCATGGCGACAACCCGCGCTCTCAGGCGGCGAAGAAATCGCATCAATTGATTAATTGCTATCATTTTCCGTTCTTCCTCTTTAAAGAAATTAATTCCGAAATCAAAGTCGTAACCAGTGGGTCGTAACCAGTGAACGATCTCGCTAAATTGGGTGAGATTTAGCGGAGTGTCCTCATTTACGATCGGATTTACCCGACCGCTTCGCCTCTAGTGCGCGCACTAGATCGAACGTCTCCATTTCCAGAGTTGGCGGTCGAGCAAAATTCTCCTCCACCAACTCGTCATCGAAGATACTGTTATAGGCATATTCAACGCCGTGACAATTCATACAAACCTCTTTGACCATGCGATCGCGCGGCAACAAAGTATACGTATTGTTGTGATTGACTAATATTTTTCCGTTCACCTTCTGCCGGGGTAAGTGGCAGGTAGCACAGGTCACGGATTCGGAGCTGGGCCGGTCGAGTCTTTTCTCCTTCGCAAACAGTTTGGCGTGTTGGGAGTTCTCGTAGTTCAGGGAATGGGTATCGTTATGACAGGTGAGGCAAGAATCCACCGAAGCGGTGACCGTCTCCACGGAATGAACGTTATGGCAGGCGTTGCAGTTCATCGGCTTATTCTTCGCCTCGGCCTTCATCGGTAAGTGCGCCATCCCTGGCGTCAGCGGTGATAGACCCTCGTGGATGCGGATACCGTGTTGGCCCCACAAAAAGGTTTCCACGGCAAATTCGTGACAGCTTTGGCAGCTTTCTTGGGTGGGATTGACCACCAGTTCTTTCGTTTCCGAGTCTTGGTGGCAACTCGAACAGTTCACCTCATTTAAGGCGTGGGGGCTACCCTTCCAGAGTTGGTGAATTTCCTCGAGGCGATCGCGATCGATATTTTGGGCGGCCGCAACCATGCCATTGAGGAAGAAAAACGCGATCGTCATCATCAACAGCACCAGCGCCCGGTGCAAATGCAATCGTTGTTGGCGCAATCCTCGTCTCATGCCGCACCTCCGAGAAACTCTTCCTCTAAATCCGGTTTCGGCGATCGTTTTCGCTGGGTTTCGACAACCCGTTCCGGTAGTTCCGGCTTCGGTAACATTTTCGGTTGGTCGAGATTCTCGCGCAGGAAACCCGTGGAAATCGATCGATGATCGTGGAAATTGTGACACCCGGCCGTCCAGCAGCCATCGGGGGAAAATCCCTCGTGACTGGCCAACTCCCCTTCAATCACCCCCTGGTGACAGGCCATACATAAATCCGGTTGCAAGTGAACCCCGCGCCCGAACATATGCACGTGTTCCTCGTGGCAAGCCGTACAAGTCAGCACGTCCAACTCCAACAACAACTCCGCCCAGCGGGGGTCGCGAAACTTCTTTTGACCGTGTTTGTCTTCTGCCATCTCCGCTTCGTGACAGCGATTGCACGTCTCGTTGGTGACGGGTTTGAACCCTTCGTGACAAGAACTGCAAGATTCTTCAAACAGAACATGTCCGTTCGAGGTTTCTCCGGGAAGGAAGACACTGCGCTTATCCATGGCAAACGCTGCCGTCAGCCACACGAAAACAATCAGGACGACACCGATGATGGCGAGGTTGGACTTGAGAAATTTACCGGGTTTGAACCGCTTGCCGATATCGAAGGTCATGAGTTATTGCCCTTCGCGCAGGAATTGGGGGCAGGGGGAAAGGGGAAAAGCTAAGTTTGTCTGTCGTTGTTCGAGAGTCATCGGTTTTCGAGAGGAAGGCCGGCAAAAAATAGTCCGTTGGCGAAGGCGCGATCTCAAGCCAGCAGGAGTAAGATAGTGGCGAGCGTCCCCAAGACACCAAAAACACCGCTAAACAGGGCAAAATTCATCGAAGATGGGGGCTGTTCGACCGGTTGGGGCAGACCCACTTCAGCCACGGTAGGGGTTTTGGGTACGGTCTGGGTGGGTGCCGTCGAATTGAATTCGGCTGCGACGGGTTCCGTTACCGTTTGCGCAATGGGTGTGTCTGGTGTTTGGGTTGGGATCTCGTTAACTTCTGCCTCCGCTGCCGCCACCGAATCGAGTTCCACCACTTTGGAGTCGTAATCGGCACCAGAAAGCATCAGTTCGGTAATCGCCCCGTAAGCTTCCACCCACGCTTGCTTCACCTGAGGGGTCCAATCGTCTGCGAGATACTGCTCGAATGTCGTCAGCAGCGCATTGCCCACCAGGGGATAATGTTCCGGTAGCGCCCCATACTGTACGTGACGCGCCCCCAATCCTTTGAGGGGGTTTTCCAAGGCATCGGGTTTGCGCAGATTTTC
>NZ_JBRJXU010000089.1:0-6633 GCF_057467645.1 Zarconia sp. | reverse complement strand
TACCTCCGAACCCGGAAAAGGAACCGAGTTTGCCATTTCACTTCCCATCGGTTAAATTTTCCGGGTCATCAAATAACGCCAAACTCGTCAGCTCTTGTGGGCTCAGTTCTCTCGATACGCCATCGCCCCTTGCCCTAAAAAGCGCCAGTTCGGGTTAAGGATAATCTAGAGGTGGAGCGGTGAGCTGGATTCGCTTCATGTGTGGACAGGGAGCTTTCCACATTGGGGAAAATTGGTCAACGAAGGCCGTTCGATGAGATTCTATTCCCCGACACCCGGTCACCCTACACCCCACACCCCATCCTCACCGGAAACTGTTATCCCGAACTGACGTTAAAAATGTTGTGATTTCGATCGATTTGAGGTCCGATCGAAAAAGCCACACTGGAAGCACGCAGTCTATCCCCACACGACGATGATGACTCTTCCCGGCTATCACCTCGGTGAAAATCTCTACCAAGGCACGCGCACCCTCGTTTATCGCGGCACTCGCACCACCGATAGCCAAACAGTCATCATTAAACTCCTGCGTAACGAATACCCCACCTTTGCGGAGTTGGCACAGTTTCGCAATCAGTACGCCATTACCAAAAACCTCAACCTCTCCGGTATCGTCCAACCCCTGGCATTAGAAAACTACGGCAACGGCTATGCCTTAGTGATGCCCTCCCAGGGTTATATTTCTCTGGGGCAATGGCAACAAGGTTCCCTCAACATGGGGGATTTTCTCTCCATTGCCCTTCAATTAGCCGACATTCTCCACCAACTCGATCGACATCGGGTGATTCACAAAGATATCAAACCCGCCAACATTCTCATCCATCCCCAAACCAAACACGTCCAACTCATCGACTTCAGCATCTCTTCCCGACTGCCGAAGGAAACCCAAGAAATTAGCAGTCCCAATACCCTTGAAGGAACCCTCGCCTATCTCTCCCCGGAACAAACCGGACGGATGAATCGCGGCATCGATTACCGCAGCGACTTCTATTCCCTCGGAGTCACTTTTTACGAACTCCTCACGGGAGAATTGCCCTTCCACTGCGATGACCCCATGGAGTTGGTACATTGCCATCTGGCCCGATGTCCCATGCCACCGGACATGAGGAAAAACGAAATTCCCCAGATTCTGTCGCAACTGGTGTTGAAACTGATGGCGAAAAATGCCGAAGACCGGTATCAGAGTGCTTTGGGGTTGAAATACGACTTAGAAAAATGTTTGGTGCAATGGAAAGAAACGAGCCATATCGAGCCGTTTGAGTTGGGAGAACGGGATATTTGCGATCGCTTCATCATTCCCGAACAGCTCTACGGACGGGAGGCTGAAGTCGAGCGGTTATTGGCAGCATTCGGTCGCGTAGCCTCTCCCCTGGAGAATCGCGTCGCCGAGGGTAACACGGAAATGATGTTGGTCGCCGGCTTCTCGGGCATCGGCAAAACCGCCGTCATCAACGAAATCCACAAACCCATCACTCGCCAGCAAGGGTATTTCATTCAAGGTAAATTCGACCAATTCAATCGCAACGTACCCTTATCTGCCTTCGTGCAAGCATTCCGCAGTTTGATAAAACAACTGTTGGGAGAGTCGGATGCGGCTTTGGCAATGTGGAAAGCCGATATTCTCGATGCCGTTGGGGTCAACGGACAAGTATTGATCGAGGTGATTCCCGAACTCGAAGCAATTATCGACGCACAACCAGCCGTTCCAGAACTCTCCGGAAGTGCGGCCCAAAACCGCTTTAACCTGCTCTTTGGTAAATTCGCGCGAGTTTTTGCCACCCCCGAACATCCCTTGGTTATCTTTTTGGATGATTTGCAGTGGGCGGATTTAGCCTCCCTGAACCTGTTGAAACTATTACTCAGGGAGTTAGCATCGGGCTATTTATTCGTGTTGGGAGCCTATCGAGATAATGAGGTGTTTCCGGCGCATCCGTTGATGCTGACCCTCGACGAAATCGACAAACCCCTCGAGACTCTGACGTTGGCACCCTTGCAAGAGTCCGATATCACCCAGTTGCTGGCCGATACGTTGCTGTGTTCTCCCGAACGAGCCACCCCGCTCTCCCATCTCGTGTATCAAAAAACCCAGGGCAATCCGTTTTTCACGACCCAGTTTTTACAGGGGTTGTACGAGGAGGGTTGCATTACCTTTGAGGTAGATGCGGGATATTGGCAGTGCGATTTGGCTCGGGTGCGGCAGTTGGCACTCACTTCGGATGTGGTGGAGTTTCTGGTGGGACGGTTGCAGAAGCTACCGCAGGAGACGCAGGAAGTATTAAAGCTCGCCGCGTGTATTGGCAATCAGTTCGATTTAGGAACCTTAGCGGTGGTGTGCGAAGAAAGCCCAGATAAAGTCGCGACAGATTTATGGTGTGCTTTAAACGAAGGGTTTGTTGTTCCTCAAAGCGAGACTTATAAGTTTTTCCAAGGGGATGAGTGCCAGAAGAATGGGGTTGATGATGTGGTAGGTTATCGCTTTTTGCACGATCGCGTCCAGCAAGCAGCCTATTCCCTGATTCCAGATGCCCAAAAAAACCGCACGCACTGGAGAATTGGTCAGTTGTTATTGCAAGGGTTATCTGAGTCAGAAAAATTAGAACGGATTTTTGACCTAGTCAATCAACTGAATTTGGGGAAAGCTGAAATTTCCACTCAAGAGGAGAAACAAATACTAGCTCGCTTAAACCTGCAAGCTGGACAAAAAGCGAAGCTCTCTGCTGCGTATAAAGCAGCTCAAAACTATTGTACGATCGGGATCGGTTTATTATCAAAAAAAACGTGGAAAACTGACTATGAATTGACCTACAGTTTGCATCGATATAGCTCAGAAGCTGCATATTTATCCGGTGATTTCGATCGAGCAGAATCTCTTTACTCAGAAGCGATCGCTCACGCTAGAACGCCTCTAGACAAAGTAATAATTTGTCGAGTTCAAATGACTCAATATCAGCTTCAGGGACGAAATTCTGAAGCCGTAAAAATTCAACGCCAAAGCTTAGAATGGCTTGGCTATAACATGCCTGTAGAGCTAAAACAAATTCAGACTAGTTTAGATCGAGAAATTGTCACAGTTGAAAAAAAAATCGAGAAACAGACGGTTGAATCAATTCTTGAATTGACTAAAATGAAGGATCCCAACATTGCAGAAATGCTGCGAATTTTACAAATTCTCTTTTATTCTGCATGGCTTGACGGTCAACCCACTTTAGCGTTGCTGGCAGTCGCCAAGATGACCACTTTATCTTTGCACAATGGTAACAGTGATGTGTCTCCTTTTGGCTATGTTGGCTATGGCATGATCGCAAATGAATTACTCAAGGACTATGAGACAGCTCATCGCTTTGGGAAAATGGCAGTACAGCTTTGCGAACAGTTTGATAACGCTGATGTACGTGGTATGACTAATTTCCTCTTTGCTGCCGATGTTCAGAGCTGGAGTCGCCCAATTCGACAGGCAGATCGATATTACGAGAATGCCTATAAGTATGGCATGGATGCAGGCAACTGGCTGACCGTTAGCTTTATGATGATACAAAGTGGTTCCGATCGCCTCACCTACGGAAAGAATCTGGATGAACTCTACGCGATCGCTCAAACTCATGCAGCTTTTCTCCGTCATATCAAAAGTTTGGATAACCTCGATGGATTAATGGCTGGGGTTATTCAACCGATTCGCAATCTCCTGGGTTTGACAAAAACGCCACTCACCTTTGATGACGAAGAGTTTAAGGAAGCACAGTATCTCAAAAAACACGAAAATAATGCCTTTCTTTTATCTTGGTTGTATTCTGTACAAATTCGCCATGCCTATTTATTTGAGAACACAGCCGCATACCCGAATTCGATCGAGAAATTGAGCACGATCGAACAAGCGGTTTCGAGTCATACAAAAGTCCCTTCGAGCGTATTTTATGTCGCATTAATGCATCTAGCGTTGGTGGAAACTGTTGCTGAAGATGCCGAGGTTCAAATTCATTGGCAAGCTCTAGCTCTATTAGAAGAACAGTTGAAACGTTGGGCAACAGCTTGTCCGGAAAATCTTCTACACAAATGCTGGCTGATTCAAGGCGAAAAAGCGCGGCTGAACGGACAAAAAGCAGAGGCGATCGAATATTACGATCGCGCCATCGCCGGAGCTCAAGCCAACCAGTACATTCAAGAAGAAGCCCTCGCGAACGAACTCGCCGCCAAATTCTACTTGGACTGGGGCAAAGACAAAATTGCCCAAACCTATATGCTCGAAGCCTACTATTGCTACGCGCGCTGGGGAGCCAAAGCCAAAACCGACCATCTCGAAGCGACCTATCCCCAACTACTGACCCCCATTCTCCAACAACCCAAATCGCCTTTTGGGGATAACGCGACGAGTACCTGCACTTCCCAGCCCACCCTTCACTCTTCCACAAAAACCACCACGTCAATTCTCGATGTCACCAGTGCCATTAAAGCGTCCCAAGCCCTCTCTGGAGAAATCGAACTCGAAGCGCTTCTGTCTAAATTAATGAATATCGTCTTAGAAAATGCCGGAGCGGATAAAGGGGCGTTAATTTTGCAGAATACCGGCACGTGGGAAGTAGCGGCATTTTGTGAGGGTGGAGCGTGCCATTTATGTCTGTCTTCTCTCGATGGGGCCGATACCCTACCAATGAGTATCATCCGTACCGTCCAACGAACCCAACAAACGATCGTTCTCAATCGCGTCGAAAAAGACGCCCATTTTTCCAGAGATGCCGATCTCAAACAACAGCAGCCCAAAAGCTTATGTTGCACCCCCATTCTCAACCAAGGGCGACTCATTGGCATCCTCTACCTGGAAAATAACCTGAGTGAGGAAGCCTTCACTCAAGATCGGGTCGAAGTACTGAATTTGCTCTGTTCCCAAGCTGCGATTGCCCTGGAAAATGCCCGACTGTACGAAAATGCCCAAGCCGCCAACAAAATGTTGCAGAAGTCCCTTGAGGACTTGAAACAAGCCCAACTGCAAATCGTGCAAAGTGAAAAAATGTCGGCTTTAGGTAATCTCGTTTCGGGTATCGCCCACGAAATTAACAATCCCGTGGGTTTCATTGGCGGTAACCTCCAACCCGCCCGAGATTACATCCAAGATTTGTTTGGGTTAATTGACTTGTATCGGGAGAAATACCCCGACGGTGATGAAGAGATTGAAGAAGAAATTGAAGCCATCGACTTAGACTTTCTGCGGGAGGATTTACCCAAACTGATGGGTTCGATGAAACTGGGGGCGGAGCGCATCGCTCATATTAGTAAAAGCTTGCGGACATTTTCCCGAACGGACCAAGAGCACAAAGTGCCTTTCAATATCCACGATGGTATCGATAGCACATTGCTCATTCTCAAACATCGCCTCAAAGCCAACGAACAGCGTCCAAAAATTGGCATTATCAAAAATTACGGCAATATTCCAGAGATTCGATGTTTTCCCGGACAACTCAATCAGGTGTTTATGAACTTGATTGCCAATGCCATTGATGCCCTCGAAGACTCCAATGAAGGGTGCAGTTTTGAGGAAATCGCAGCATATCCCAACCGAATTACTATTCAAACTCAAATTCACAAGGAGCAAGTCATCATTCAAATTGCCGATAACGGTGTGGGCATCCCAGAAAATGTCAAAGCGCGGATTTTCGAGCAAGGCTTTACCACCAAAGGGGTCGGCAAAGGTACAGGTTTGGGAATGGCGATCGCCCGGCAGATTATCAAAGAAAAACATGGCGGTACGATCTCTTGTTCTTCCGAACCCGGAAAAGGAACTGAGTTTGCGATCGCCCTTTCAATTTTGGGCTAACCCGATGACGAAATCGATACTGTCACCAACTCTTTCATGTCGATTTCAAGAATTTATAGATACTTCAGTCATTCCTCAGAGACTTTTAAGCCATCGAATTTACGATCGTCAAAATAGAGGGGATTGCCCTTACTTGTTGAGAGGAATGGGAAATGCCAAGATAGAAATGCCAAGATCGATCGGATCGCGCTTAGTCAAAAATTTACCTCTTACCCCCTTATGAAAGTCACGCTGGAAGTGGGTCACGGCCCCTATATGGATCGAGATGGAAGCACCGGGTTTGAAGAGGGTGCTTATGGAAACGGAACCACTGAATATAAGGAAGTGACGGTGATGGCCAACATCACCAGTCGTCTTTTGAGGGCGAAGGGCTATCAAGTCAACGTTCTCGACCCGACGGATTTGCTAGAGGCGATGGGTTCCTACGCTGAAGATAGCGATGTCTTCGTGAGTATGCACCTGAATGCCTTTAACGGTCGCACTCAAGGCACCGAGGTACTCATCCACCGCAACGGCACCGACGAAGATTACCGATTTGCCGGTATTCTCCAAGACGAACTCGTAGATGCCCTGCGATTGAACGATCGCGGCGTGAAACGTCAGGGATTGGCTGTCTTATTGGGCGTTCCCCTCACCGTGCGAGCAGCTTGCCTGACAGAATCCTATTTTATCGACTCCGTCGATGCCTCTACCGCTAGACGGTACACCGAAATGGCAGCAGAAGCGATCGCTATTGGCATCGATCGTTATGCGGTCACTATTGGCAAACAACCTGCAGATGCTCGACCATCGCCATCGCCATCGCCATCGCCATCCCCGTCTCCATC
>NZ_JBRJXU010000088.1:0-29671 GCF_057467645.1 Zarconia sp. | reverse complement strand
GTGTGGGGTGTGGGGAAAGAACTGCCTCGGGCGCTAATATTGCCGAAAAATTGGGTAGTATCGTCTGCCCAAAGGATGACTCGTCCCCCATCCCCTTGTTGCAATGCATCGGCAAAAATTGTGGTTTGGGCATCGACAAAGGTAACCTGGGCGTTGGGAATCGTACCTAGCCCCTGAAAGTCGCCCCCGATGAAAATATTACCCCCACCGTCGATTCCCGAAGCATCGAGAGTTGCACCGAGTAAGGCAATGCGATCGCCTAAAACTTGGATCGTTTGTTGCCCTGAATTTTCCGTTGAGGTAATTTGACGGTTCTCGCCACGAACCGTGAGTTCGCCGCCGAGAATCACATCGCCCGATCTCGGTTTGATAACGGCATCTGAACTGGCTAAACTCAGGGTTCCATCGTCGCCCACGGTAATTTGACTCGCACTGTCTTCCCCATCTCCTCCGGTCAGTAACTCCGGTAAAGAAAGCGGGTTTAATTGAGGATTGGAATCTGTTGGATAGACCTCTAGGTTGAGAACGTTACCATCGGCACTCAACCGCAGAATATTTTCCCCCGGAACGGCCGTCACGGAAATATTTCCGTCGGCGGATTCTAGGGTTCCCGTATTGACGATCGCCCCCCCGAATAAATTCAAATTATTACCCGCTAAAACGGCTAAATTCCCTTCATTGACGATCGCCCCCGGATTCGTCGTCGCGAAATCAAAGGCCTCGGGATTTCCCACCAAATTCGACCAGTTATTCTCCCCCAGGGCATCGAGCCAGCCACCGCCATCAAAGCCAATTCCCGTGGCCGTCGTCGCGGTAAAATCAGCGGTCACGTTTAAGCTCGCACCGTCGCCAAAAACGATACCGGCTGGATTAATTAAGAAAAGATTAGAATTTCCGCCAGAAACTTGAATTAACCCATCAATATAACTTGCCTTTCCCCCGGTCACACTGCCCAAAATATTTTCGATATTTGGGTAAGAAATAAAGTTCGCTGTTTGCCCTTCTTCTAATCCAAATTCCTCGAAACGATGAAATAAGTTGGCGCCATCTTCCGATAGTTCTCCCCCTTCAATATCAAATCGATCGCCTTCAGGATTGACCAGGGTTCCGGTGCTATCAGCTTCCGGTACGATCGATTCGGCAAAGGTCGCCACGGGGAGAAAGACAATCCAAGTACTCTGAGCGATCGCCCACATTAATTTAGAGAAAGTCTCGTGCGTCATCTGGGGCTTTATCATGCGTAAAATCAAGAATTTGAAGCGTTAAGATTGGAAAAAAAATTAATTGCGTTGCTATTCGTCACGATTTTTTTCAGCATTCAGCTATTAGCCGTTAGTCATTATTTTAAAACTTCAGTCGAGCAATGTACTTTAACCTAGACTCAGCTAAAAATCCTAAGTTTTTGGCTGAGATTAAGCATTAAAAGCTGATAGATGACCGCACGAATACTTATATTTTTCCGAATTTTTTCTCGGTTTTTCTGCGGCAGGTTTAAAAATTTTCGAATCGACCGAAGCCCACCTAAACAATTTTCCTTTTGTTATCCAAACGAGCCGACTCAAAACTTCAATCGTGCGAGTACCTTTTCAATAGACTGAGTGAAGTATTATTTATCGTAGTCGATCGGGTAAACATTCGCTCGATCTCTTGCTGACATTCCGCCAAGTCGATGCAAAATATCCTCTGTCTCCAACATCGACCGGAAAGCATCCAAACCATCGAAACCTGTGGATTTGTCGATCTAAAACTCCCAGCTAAACCCCCAGCCCATTCGATACAATTTCCCTATGTACGCGGTGTGCAACTTTAGGCCCTCGCCATAGAGCGATCGAGTAGACTTATCCCTCTTTTCCCCTTCCCCCTTTCCCTTTGACCCCGAGCGAGGGGGTTTTGGAGAATTAAGTCGCACATGGCGTTCAGTGGGATTGTGCGAGTTCCCTTGGAACGTTTTCAAAACCCCGATCGATACCCAATTCGACGCGGTACGATTGACTTTGTTCCATATCCGTATCGTAATAGTTAGGCCAATAAACCGTGCAAGTTTTCCGACTCCCCGTCCTTTCCGATAACTATATTTTTCTCCTCTACGATGCCGGGCAGCGTCAAGCCGCCGTTGTCGATCCCGCCGTTGCCGATCCGGTTTTGGATCGATTGCGTCGCTTGGATGCCGAATTAGTGGCGATTTTCAATACCCACCACCACGGCGATCATGTTGGCGGCAACGCCAAACTGTTGCAGCATTTTCCTAAACTGACAGTTTATGGCGGAGTCGAAGATCGGGGTAGAATTCCCGGACAGCAGGTGTTTTTGCAAGAGGGCGATCGGGTTGAGTTTGCCCGTCGCCAGGGAGAAGTGTTCTTCGTACCGGGACATACCCGCGCTCACATCGCCTACTATTTCCCCCCAGAAACCCCAACCGAGACAGGGGAATTGTTCTGTGGCGATACCCTGTTTGCCGGGGGTTGTGGCCGCTTGTTTGAGGGAACTCCCGCCCAGATGGTAGACTCCCTGAGCAAATTGCGGCAACTTCCCGATAACACCCGCGTCTGGTGCGCCCACGAGTACACGCTCAACAATCTCAAATTTGCTCTGACGGTGGATGGGGGGAATCTGGATTTGCAACGGCGATTCGAGGCGGTACGGAAACAGCGCCGCCAAAACGAGGCGACGGTTCCGTCTTTACTGGGCATCGAGAAGCAAACGAATCCTTTTTTGCGCTGGGACGAACCGAGTTTGCAAGGGGCGATGGGAACGGAAGAACCGGTGCGGACGTTTGGGCGGTTGCGGGGGAAAAAGGATTTGTTTTAAAGAGGGCTTAGAAGTGCTCCAACTGAAAGATCGTGACCGTACAAATTTTGATTGACTATAAAACGATTGACTCTCCAGAATGGATAACGGTTGAATTTTCTCCTGAAGAGTATTTTGACTACGACTATATCGAACCCGATGAGAAAGTAGAATGGGATTGCGTTCCAGAATACGATCGTGCAATCGATTATTTAGATATCGAACTCGATCGCATTTCCAAGACTCATCTGAGGATTATCGATCGCGACGCTCAAGTCACTCGAGAAATCAAAACAACATTTTGGAATAAAGGTGACAATACGTTTGCTGAATGTACTGAAAAAGGAGTGGGTGTCGATAAATCTTTAAATAACTGGCGACTGATAATTAGCACCAAGCTACAAGACGAGCCAGCGCTCTATGAAATTATGAGATTTATCAAAAAAGAAGAGTCTATTTTCTTGGAAGCGCATTGGGTATTTGAAATCGATGAGAATGGAAATGAAATCGATCTAACAGTGTATCCGAATTGAGAATAGGAACTCTATTTAATTAGAATCGAGTTAAATGACGGATTCGATCGCACTTCCAGCCCTCATCCTTGGTTCTCGCAACCAACTCCATTTGTTGATGTTCGACGATCGAACTCGGCAATACGTTGCCATCGACAAAAATACGCTGTTCGATATCGATCGCCACGGCAAATACACCATCGATCGAATTGCGCGCACGTCCTCCTATATTTTCGTCGTTATCAATCATTTAGACGCTCGAGGAAAACACGATTCTTATCTGATTCAACTCAACTTCACCTTCGAAGAAGTCGATCGCAGAATTTTTCAACATATCGCAGCTTTAGAAATTTATAGAGAAGATGTTTTCATCAGTAGCGAAGGAGATTTTATCGCTCTCAAAGATTTAAATCCAACATTCAATATTTTAGGTCGGGTGGGTTTGCAGACCTGGGGCAGTTATAAGAAAAATGCTCACGATATCTTCATTCATCAAAATATTGCCTATTTACTCGACAATATTGAATATCCCGTTTTTATTTTTAAAGTCGATATTTCGGATTTGAGGAATCTTCAAATTATCGATCGCCAAGAAATTATCGACTGCTACATCCATCTCGACGCACAATGGTTGAATACTCAGGATTCTAATCCGTTATGGTATATTCTCCATTCTTACAGTCATCGCGGCGGATACGGTCAGAATATTAATATTGACGATGGTTCCGATGCACTCATTCGCGGTCAATTCCACATTTTTCAAAATGGCAGACTTAATGGTGAAAGCAAAATCTCGAATTATCTAGATGCTCGTTCGGGGACTGAAATTATTGCGATAACGAAAACTGAGCCAGCCTGGGCAATTTTTCAAGAAGAGAACGAACGGGTATATCTTGCCAAAGTGACGGGCAATCGCACTTCGATTTCATTGGAAAAGTATATCGATCTACTGCCTCTCATGACGGCTGGTTTAGAAGAATCAGAACGGTTTCGAGTGCAGGATGCAAATCTCCTCATGCAGGTCAAAGATAATTTACTCTATATTCTCTTAACTCGATCGAATTGCATTACCGTGGAGGATGAATATGGTGATGACTCGATTTCATTTAACGAAGTTCAAATTTTAGTTGTCGACCCTCAAGAGAAATGCAACATGATTTTGAATCACACTCTTGAACTCGAACGCGATACGATTCGAGCTTTTGACTTCCTATCCTAAATTTATAGCGCTTCGCGCAGGTTTATTTATACTCTTGAAGAAAGAGGTTTTTCTATTCCCGATTCCCGATTCCCGATTCCCCATGACTGAAAATGTGTAATGATACCAGCGCGAACTTCGATAATTTATATCCCAATCGAGGCCATACTATTCAACGCTCCGATTGACCCACTTTCTAAACTGTTTCATCGTTGCATTTCTACCTTCAATTCGACTTCGCTCGAGGTATTCTGGAATTTTTTGAGCCAGTGGTAATCCTGGAAACCAGTAGCTGGTATTGAACTGCACGTATTCACCACCATCGAGTCGATAAATACTCAACGCTTTCCCATCAAACTTCCAAAGCTCTTTCACCCCTAACACGCAATAATTTTGGAGTGTCGTGCGAGATGTAATATCAATTTCGATCGCTAAGTCCGGAGGTGGATCGATGTCTAAATTTATGCGTTTTTTACCGCGAATTTTGGGTTCGTTTTCGATATAAAAACAATCATCAGCTTCTACACCGCCATCCATTGCCTGACTTTTAAACGTCGTCGACCCCAAACTTCTAAATTCGAGATCGAGTTCTTCTAAGATGACTTTGATAAAGTCTCCTATCATCACCTTGTCATCCTCATGTTCGGGCAGGGGATTCATAATTTCTAAAACACCTTGGCTGTAGTTCACTCGGGTGGTGCGATCGTGACCTAAGTCTGCCAGAATCTTTTCGTAAGCCGACCAACTAATATCTTCAATTAGAAGTTGACTTCCAGGGGGAACAACAATTTGTTTTAAAGTAATTTTCATCTCGAAACACGCCTCGCAGTTTCGACTTCAGTTTTAATGTACCGCGAACGTCACTTGACGATCGCAAACCCTCACCCAACCTCCACAATCGATCGAGCCGATCGAATTTCTGGCCTAATTCCATGTCAAATTGAACGATCTGCGTCAAAATATTAAGTAGAAAGTAAATATTTGTAAACTACATCCGACTCAACTCGGTGCACGCAAGTAGGGGTAGAGAAAGACAGTGGCGTACGAAAAACTATCGGAGACTGGAGTCTCTCGATCTATGGAAACAGGGGATACTGAGGAAGGCGAGCTTCAAGAGGCGGTGCAGCAACTCGAAACTCAGCTCGAACGAGAGCGCCAGTCGGGCTTAGAGAAACCCCCGCGCCGAGAAGGAGGAATTCCCTGGCGGGCATTGTTGTGCGGCTTAGCCGCTGGGTTCGCTCTAGCATTTGTCGCCGGACGCGCCGCCAATCGTCCCTCCCAGGAGGAAGCGCCCCCACCCACTCCACAAGTCACCGCTCCCACCCAAACCGTCAGCGCAGCTCTCGTCGAAGCCGCCCGAGTCGAACGTACCCTCGAGGTGACTGGAACCGTCCGCCCTCGGAATCTGCTGCCGATTTTGCCCCAGACGAACGGATTGCAAATTCTGGAAGTTCGGGTAGATGAAGGGGATTACGTGGAAGCGGGTCAAATCCTGGCAGTCCTCGACGATGCCGTACTGCAAACCCAGATCGATCGCGCCCAATCTCAAATTTCCTCCGCCAACTCGAGCGTCGCCCAAGCCGAAGCGGGAATCGCCCAAGCCGAAGCCGCCCGCCTAGAAGCCCAAGCGGGAGTCAGCCAAGCCGAAGCGGGAGTCGAACAGGCCCAAGCCGGAGTCGCCCAAGCCGAAGCGGGGGTCGAACAAGCCCAAGCTGCAACCGCACGCGCCCGGACGGGTATCGTCCAAGCCCAAGCGGAACTCGCTCGAGCCCAAGCCAGACAAGACCAAGCCGAGCGGGAATACCAGCGCTACCAAAATCTCGCAACTAGCGGCGCAGTCAGCCAGCAAGAAGCGGAAGTTCGTCAGACGGATGTCAAAACAGCCCGCGAGGATGTGCGAGTCGAGCTCGCCAATATTACGGCGGCTCAGACGGAGGTCAGTAACGCCCAGGCTAACGAAGCCAATGCCCGCGCCACCCTCGCGAACGCCGAAGCCAATGTTGACAACGCCCAAGCCAACGTGGAGAGCGCCCGCGCCCGCCTCGAAAGTGCCGATGCCAACGTGCTCGCTTCTACGGCGAGTACCGACAGCGCCCAGGCCGGGGTTCTCGGGGAAATTGCCAATGTCAACCAACTCGAAACCCAACTCGAACAAACCCTGGTGCGCGCCCCCGAAAGCGGCATTATCGCCGAACGGTTCGCTCAGGTGGGAGATGTAACCGGTAGCACTCAACTCTTTTCCATCATCAGCAACGGGGCCTTGGAACTCGACGCGGAAGTGCCCGAAACCCTCCTCCCTCAAGTGCGTCCGGGAATGGGGGTTCGGATTACCTCCGATGCCGACGATCGCCTGAACTTGCGGGGTTCGGTACGGGAAATTGCTCCGATTCTCGATGAAGCCACCCGGGAGGCGATCGTGGAAATCGACCTCCCAGCCAGCGACCTGTTGCGCCCCGGCATGTTCCTCAACGCGACCATCGCCACCGACACCGCCCCCGGTCTCACCGTTCCCGCCCAGGCGGTACTTCCCCAACCCGACGGCAGCAAAATCGCCTACAAACTCACCGAAGAGAACATCGCCATCGCCCAAACCGTCACCGTTGGCGAAATCATCGGCGACGACACCCAAGATTTGACCGATGCGAGGATCGAAATTATCGCCGGCTTAAATGAGGGCGATCGAATCGTCGTCTCCGGCGCGGGATACCTCAAAGATGGCGATCGCGTCACGGTGAGCGATTGATGAATTCGGAATTCGGAATTCGGAATTGGGGAGAATGTTGAATTCATCACCCCATCACCCCCTCTCCCCGTCCCCCCCCTCTCCCCCTAATCCATGAACATCTCCTCCTGGTCGATTAAAAGTCCCGTTCCTACCCTGGTTTTATTCCTCATCTTGACTGTCATTGGCTGGATGTCGTTTCAGACTTTGGGGATCGACCAAAACCCGAATATCGATATTCCCGTTGTTTCCGTAAATGTCAGCCAGCCAGGAGCGGGACCGGCAGAACTTGAATCCCAGGTGACGCGGAAGGTGGAAGATGCCGTGGCGGGATTGGGGAATATCGACGAGTTGCGATCGACCGTTGTCGAAGGGGTTTCGACGACAGTGATTAACTTCGACCTGGGAACCGATACCGATCGCGCCACCAATGACGTGCGCAATGCCGTCTCGGAAATTCGCCAGGATTTACCGGCCGATATTAACGATCCGGTGGTGAAGCGGTTGGAGTTTTCCGGGGGGGCGATTATGGCCTATGCCGTCCGATCGGATCGGCGTTCGGTGGAGGAGTTGAGCAACCTCGTCGATCGGCAAATTAGCCGCGCCCTGCTGAGCGTACCGGGGGTGGCGCAAATCGATCGGGTGGGGGGCGTCGATCGCGAAATTTCGATCCAACTCAACCCCGATCGCCTCACGGCTTTGGGCATTACCGCCACTCAAGTCAACGATCGCATTCGCGCCCTCAACACCAACCTCTCCGGAGGGCGATCGGAAACGGGGGGCAGCGAGAAAAGCATTCGTACCCTTGGCAGCGCCCCAACGGTTGAGGAGTTACGAGACTATCCCATCATTCTCCCCAACGGCGATTCCATTCCCCTCTCGGCTTTGGGAGACGTCACCGATAGTTTTGCCGAACCCCGGCAGTTAGCCGAATTTACCGCCTCCGACGATGTCAGCGTGCCGGTGGTGGCCTTCAACGTTCTCCGCAGTACCGGCAGTACCCTCGTTTCCGTGGAAGAAGGGGTGCGCGAGGAAGTCGAAAAATTGCAAAATGGCATCCTCTCGGAAGACATCGACATCGAACTCCTCTTCACCCGCGCCGATTCCATCCGGGAATCCTACGACGACACCATCATGGCCCTGATTTTGGGCTGCCTCCTGACGACGGCGACGGTGGGGCTATTTTTGCGGGATTGGCGGGCAACCCTGATTACTGGATTGGCGCTGCCGCTGTCGATCGTCCCCACCTTTTTCGTCATGCAAGCCCTCGACTACACGCTCAATGGGATGAGTTTGCTGGCGCTATCTCTGGCGGTGGGGAACTTGGTGGATGATGCGATTTGTACCATCGAAAATATCGATAGCCATCTCGATCGCGGCAAACGACCCTTCCAAGCTGCCCTCGATGGGATGGCGGAAATCGGTCTGGCGGTTGTGGCAACAACTGCCACCATCGTCGCCGTGTTCCTCCCCGTTGCGTTTATGGGTGGGGTTCCCGGTCAGTTTTTCCGACCCTTTGGGGTAACTGTTGCTGTTTCCACCATGTTTTCGACCCTGGTGGCGACGACGATGACACCGATGCTGGCGGCCTATCTCCTCAAACCCCGGGGTCTTTCAGAAAACTCCTCTGACTCATCCGATTTGTCCCTCTCCGCGTCCCTCAAAAAACCCGGACCCTACCGGCGCGCCCTCACCTGGGCCCTACGCCATCGAATCACCACGCTGCTGATTGCGATCGCCTTTTTTCTCGCCAGCTTGCAACTGGTTCCCTATATTCCTAAAGGACTGTTTAGCAGTCCCGATCGGGGTTTGAGTACGATTCAGGTGGAACTTCCCCCCGGTTCGACATTAGCGCAAACCAAAGCGGTGACCGATCGGATGACGCAAATCTTACTGCAACACCCAGCCACCAAAAACGTATTCGCCAATATCGGCAACGCCGGAACCGACGGTCAAATTAACGAAGCCACCCTCAGCGTTAACCTGCAACCGAAAGACGAACGGGAGGTTACCCAAAAAGAATTTGAAGCCCTCATGCGCCGTCAGTTTGCCGAGATTCCAGGGGCGCGGATGAGTTTTGAAGCCGGAGGTGGCGCGGGAAATAGCAAGGATGTTTCGATCGTTCTCAAAAGCGAAAACCCCGAAGCCTTGCAACAAGCCGCAAGAGACCTGGAAACTCAAATGCGGGGAATTTCCGGTTTGGTGGAAGTCACTTCTAGCGCGAGTTTGGTGAAGCCGGAGATTTCTATCGAACCCAATTTCGAGCGGGCCGCTGATTTGGGAGTTTCAGTACGGGCGATCGCCGAGACGGCAAAACTCGCCACCCTCGGGGACAACGAGGCCAACCTGGCGAAATTCGACCTTCCCGATCGACAAATCCCCATTCGCATCCAACTGGCCGAACGCTATCGCAACGATATCGAGACCCTGAAAAACCTGCAAATTCCCACCGATCGCGGCGGTTTGGTTCCCCTCTCCTCAGTCGCGGCGATTACCCTCGGTAGCGGCCCGGCCCAAATTCAACGGTTCGATCGGGCCCGTCAAGTCTCCGTGGAAGGCAACTTACAGGGGATGTCCCTTGGAGATGCGGTGGCAGCCGTCCAAGCCCTTCCCGCCATGAATCCCCTACCGGCCGGCGTGAGCGAGCAGCCTTCGGGGGATGCCGAAATTATGATCGATATTTTCTCTCGCTTCCTGGGCGCTTTGGGATTGGCAGTGCTGTGTATCTACGCCATTCTGGTTCTGCTCTACAATAACTTCCTCTATCCCTTTGCCATTTTGGTGGCACTTCCTTTATCCATTGGCGGTGCATTACTGGCCCTACTTCTGACGCAAAAAGAATTAGGATTGTTCGCCCTCATCGGCATTGTTTTGTTGATGGGATTAGTGACCAAAAATGCAATTTTGCTGGTCGATTGTACCCTGGCCAATCAAGAAGAAGGATTGCCTCAGTTCCGGGCAGTTGTAGAAGCGGGGGTTTCCCGCCTGCGCCCGATTTTCATGACGGCTATTTCCACCATCGCCGGAATGATGCCCATTGCCATGGAGTTGGGCGCTACCGGTGAAGTCCGTTCTCCCATGGCGATCGCCGTGATTGGCGGTTTCTCCACTTCGACGATGCTCACCCTAGTGGTGGTTCCGGTACTGTTTACCTACATCGATAATTTCCAAGGGGGATTTTTTAAAATCCTCAAAGGCGAGTTTCCCTGGCAGCGGCGTCTGGTCAGTCATAAGTGAGAGTGGGAAATGGGGAACGGGGAACGGGGAACGGGGAATGGGGAAGGGAGTATTGTTCTCCCCAGCTATAGCCGTATTCAGTCGGGTTAGGACAATAGTGCGAGCATCTTGCTCGCGTTTCCAACGATACGATTGTTGGAGGTGTCCTAACTACAGTGAATACCGCTATAGCAGTAAGCCCACGCACTATCAGGATTCAGCCATCAGTCAAAACCTTGCTATTTATAGCTTGTAGATTTTGTAGATGTCCTAACACATTTGCGTAGCGCTATATCTGGCTTTCAAGAGGCTTGTCCAACGCCCGAACGTCATCCAGAGTCGGCATCGCGGCGAGACGGCTTCAGCAAAACTGACGTTTGTTTACGGCTTTTGCCTCCAAAGCCCCCGAAGCTCATCCCTTACCGCCATTCCCCTTGCACCTCAAATGCCGCCCAGTAATAGGGGGATTTCCATTCATCCTGCTGCCAGAGTTCCCGTTGCGCTGCCTGTAATGCCGCTGCGGGAGATAAATCCTCTTGCAACATTTGCCGGTAAAATTCACTCATCAGCGCCGCCGTGCCCCGATCGTCTACACTCCACAAACTAACCACGATGCGCGGAACCCCCGCATACATAAAGCCCCGCGTCAGTCCCACGATTCCTTCTCCTTGAATCGTCTTACCCAAACCCGTCTGACAGGCACTCAAGACCACCAACTCTGCCGGTAAATCCAGGTTGTAAATATCGTGCAATCGCAAAAAGCCATTTTGAGGGATGCGCGATCGATCCACCAGGGAGAGCACCAGTCCCGACAAACCGGGGTTGATACTGTTAAAAAAGCCGTGGGTGGCGAAATGAATCGTCTGGTACTCGCGCAACTCGTCGCTAGTGGCGATCGCCCGGTTGGCATCAAATCCGATCGCCTCCAGGAGTTGCGCATCCTCGGGCATCAGGGCGGCAATGGTTTGCGCTTCTCGTTCCGTACCGGGGAGGCGAGTGGGCGGTACCCCCAAACCCGTATCGCGGGCAGAAGCCACCAGGAGGGGGTCGTCGTTCAGGTCGGCAATTTGTTCTTCTTCGGGGTCGAATAGGTTTTGCAGCCGAGGATCGTCTTCGCCACCGAACACCGGATCGGCAATTAGGGCGATGGTTTTGGGGGCGCGATCGCGATTTTCGACCCGATCGCGCATCGTGGCGAGGGCAGATGCTGAGGGCAAATTGACAATTTCCCGCTCGATCGCCAGGGGGATATAATCTGCTGCCGAAATCGTCAGTGCCGAGATGGGTGCGTAATGCAACACGCCATCGGCTGCCACTGCCAATCGATCGAACGCTTGAATCCGATCGGCCGCCGGCATCACGACCATTTCACTCAATGCCCGAGTCACCTGGGCCACTTTTTCCGGGCGTTGTCGCTGCCGCGCGGAGGTCATCACCGTCCGCACATTTCGCACGGCTCCTTCGATTTCCGTTTGGGGTGGTAGTTCGTAAGCCGTCATCGAATCGGAGGACACTGCCCAAAGGTAACTGCGCTCTTTCCCTAAAAAATACTGCAACAGCAACGTATCCTCATCGAGTACCTGTTTTTGCATCCCCGCTAAATCCAGAGGCTGGGGTTGAGTGAGGGCAGCGTAACTGGGACTGAGGCGGCGGATTTCTCCGCGAACGGTGTCGAGTTCTCCCAAGAAGGTTTGCAGTTCCGTGGCGATTTCTGCGGCTTGCTCTTCAGTATGCTCGCCGCTGAGGAGGGTGGTTTGTCGTTGCGCCAAACCGTTAATTTGCTGCTGCAAGCTGCGTTCTCGATCGCGCCATTTGGAATCGACCCCCTGGCGAATATCAATTCCCGACTCCTCCAACAGTTCCAACAGGGTACGGGTACGAGTGCGTTCGGCTGCGTGCAAAGCTTGCTCGTCGTATCCGGCATCGGGTTGCTGCCGGTGAAATTCCATCAGCAGGTCGATATAAAATTCGTAGAGGTCTTGAACCGTGCCGAAGTAGCGAGTCCGCAACCCTTCACTGGCGATGTTGGTGCGGCTGCGCAGGGTTTCGATAATTTCGATCGCCCCTTGGATGCGATCGAGGGCGGCTTGGGTATCGCCCCGTTCCCGTTCCACCCGCGCCATCCGATACAGGGTTTCGGCCTCCCCCCGTCGGTCTCCCACTTGTTGCCGCAAGGGCAGTGCTCGTTCGTAGTAGTCGAAGGCTTCAGTTGCGTCTCCTAAATTGGCATAGGAAACGCCGATATTGGTCAGGGTACTGGCCTCCCCGCGCCGGTCTCCCACTTGCTGCCACAGGGATAGCGCCCCTTCGTAGTCAACCAAGGCTTCGGCATCTTGCCCCAAGGCGCGTAAGGTATGACCGCGATTGTTGAGGGTGGCTGCTTTTTTGCGGGTCACGATGAGTTGGGTCGTGCTTTCCCCTTCAAGTTGCTCCCAAGTCGCCAAAATACGGTCGTAGGTTTCTTGCGCTTGTTGGTATTCTTCTAGCTGGGAGTACGCCGCCGCCACATTGAGCAAAATCGAGGCTTCGTACCCTTCCCCATCATTCACTTCCCTCGCAATGACCCGTGCCTCTTCGTAGAGGGTTAAGGCTCGTTCGGCATCGCCAAGTTGAGCGAAAACCTGACCGAGACCGTTGAGGGCGCTCGCTTCTCCGGTGCGGTAGTCGAGTTCGCTCCAAATCGATCGAGCGGTTTGGTAGGTGTCGATGGCTTCTTGATACTGACCCAGATCGGCGTAGACTTCGGCGAGGCTGGTAAGGATGTTGGCTTTGGAATTGCGATCGCCCTGCTGTTCGTACAGGGGTAAGACTTCTAAATAGGTGGCAACCGCTTTGTCTAACGCCCCCAGGTGGGTATAGGTGGAACCGAGAAAGGAGAGGACGAGGGTTTTCGTACTCAGATCGTTCTGCTCCCCAGCCAAAGTCCGGGCGGCTTCCCATTTCTCGATCGCCCCTCGCCAGGGCGCGATCGTCCTGTCGCTTTGACCTTCAATATAGAGCTGCATTCCCTCGTTGAAGAGTCGACCTGCGGTGGTAGCGTTCTCGAAGGCGATCGGAGCGAGGGGCAAAAAAGCAGCCGATTTCGAGTGGGGATGGAGTTTGAACTTCTCTGGGCTAGAGGCTTTGAGCCAATTCGATAGTCCGGGCGGCTCTCGAGCGGGTTCTATCGCCCGTTCTCTAAATCCCGTGGTGGGGATGTAGAAATACAGAATCCCGACGAACAAAGCGGCCTGAATTATTCGTTGCCCTGGAACCATTACCAATACTTAGAAACGCGATCGCATCTTGACAAGGCGATCGGTATAACCCTCCATCCTGATATTCATACACTTATGATATCATTATTTGTTTTAGCTAAACTAATATTATTTCGATCGAAAATTGACCTAAATCGATCGGTTTCACCTTCTCTTATGAATATTTCCCCCATGCTGGGGTTCGATTCCGGAAAATCTAAATTCTAAAGAAACCTCTGTTTTGGATCGGACTGTTTCCGGTGAGGGTGGGGAAGAGAGAATGGTGTACTTTCCTTCCCTCGGAGACATCTTCTCCGAGTGTTGTCCCCTCGCTTCCCATCTGCTTGTCGACCGCTCGAACGTCATCGAGAATCGGCATTCCGGTGAGGCGACTTCAGCAAAACAGACGTTAAATAATCGAGTTAGGAGAACGTACGAGATGACTCAATTGATGAGAGTTCATATCAAAAAACTGCTCTGGCGGTTGTTTTTGGGGGTGCTCGGCTGTGCGTGTTTAATCGGTGCGATCGCCTTTCCCCGTTTCCCGGCAAACGCCCAAATCACCCAAGCCACCGTCCAAGAAATTTTAGACGGAGACGAAGTTTTTATTGAGGAAGAAAAGGCCTCCCTCAACCAAATCGCGGATTTCAGCCAAACCGTCCGCACCCAAGACTCGCGCACGGCTCTTCTATTCAGCAATTTAGCAGCCGGACGACTGGCCCCGGAATCTTCCGTGGTCGTGGGTCAGTGCGTTGAAGTGCGCGAAGGTCAACTCGTCGCCAGCGGTCCGGTGAATGGCTGTCTGGGAGGATTTACTGCCGATGTCCGAGGCACGATTTACGTTCTCAATGCCGAAGATGAGGGTAGATTCCAAGTGCTCGAAGGAGAAGTGGAAATCGAACGAGCCGATGGAGAAACGGTTTCAGTTCCCCAAGGTCAGCAGGTTGCGATCGAAGACGGCGCACTCGCACAAGTGGAAGCGATCTCCGTTGAAGAATATATCGAAATCCTCGAAGGCGCTCTATTTCGAGGCTTTGAAGTTCCCCTCCCCGGTCAGGAACAACTCATCGATATCTGTAACGAACTGCGTCGAGATGCTCTAGGCGGCGATATCGGCAATGTTGTTGGCAGTGCCCTGGGGGTTCCCGAATGCCCTAGAGAACTCGGTATTGATGTCGACCCGGGTCTGAATTTGCCGTTCTAGGGGAATAGAGAATGGGGTGTGGGGTGTTGGGTGTGGGGTGTGGGGTGAACGGATGTCGGAACAATTCATCTCCCTTGTCTCCCTTGTCCCCTTGTCCCCTTGTCCCCTTGTCCCCTTGTCTCCTTGTCCCCTCCTCCCTAAACCTGCGGTTGCAACACACCTTGCAAGTTCACCACATTGCCGATAACGGCGATGGCGGGGGCTTCAAATCCGGTGGCTTCCACTCGTTCGACGATCGTTCCCAAAGTACCGATCAATTCTTCCTGTTCCGGTCGAGTACCCCAGCGAACTAGGGCAATCGGGGTTTGGGCATCGAGTCCGGCTTCGGTCAATCGATCGATTATCGTCGGTAAGTTGCGCACGCCCATGTAAATGACGATGGTTTCCGACCCGCGAGCGATCGCCGACCAGTTGACCTCCGGGCGGTATTTGCCCACCGCTTCGTGACCGGTCACGAAGGTCACCGAAGAACTGTAGTTGCGATGGGTGAGGGGAATCCCGGCATAGGCAGGTGCAGCAATCCCCGATGTCACCCCCGGCACAACTTCGACAGGAATGCCTGCAGCCCGCAAATCTTCCATTTCCTCACCACCGCGACCGAAAATAAAGGGATCGCCTCCCTTGAGTCGAACGATGACGGCGTGGGTTTGTGCTTTTTCGATCAGAATCTGGGTGATTTCCGGTTGAGACATCGAGTGCCGTCCCCGTCGTTTTCCGGCGTGAACGAGTTCGGCATAGGGACTGACCATTGCCATAATTTGCGGACTCGTCAGCGCGTCGTACACTACCACATCGGCACATTCAAGCAAGGTTTTACCGCGAACAGTTAACAAACCCGGATCGCCAGGTCCTGCACCGACTAAGTAGACTTTACCCAAACATTTGTTGTGATTCATTATTGTATCGATCGTCTTTAGAAAGTGTTTCGCGTGAAGTGAGAGTTTTGAAGTTGAGATTTGGCGCTCGCTTCTCGAGATGGAAGCAATCCTTTGAAATCCCCTAAACTGGTATGCAGATATTCTACGGGAGCGACCCGAGAAGTCAAACACCTGCACCAAAATCTTTCTCTTTTTATCGTTTTTTATCCACCGGATTCGTACCGAGATTGGGATGAATTAATTTGAAAGGATTTACCCGGTGGAAAGTCACTTTTTTTCATGACCCTGGCTCTGTCTTGAGCGATACCAGAAGGGCGATTGAGAGAATTTTTAATCTTTTTATCTTATCCTATATTACAGAGTAATTTACATGGGGAAAGTATTATCGATTGAATTTTATATTTAACTGGCTTTACTTCAGGGAAGAAAGCCAGTACGAGTACTGCTAATTTTTAATTCTCTTGCAACGTCTAGATACTGTTCGTCGATATATTCACACAGCGATCTAGCTCTGACGGTCAATGTTTGAATAATTTCATTGGAAGAATTTCAAGAGTGCCCATCAATTTAAATCTATGAGAGCGAAATCTAAGCAGTCATGGGTTTTAACAATATCCGCTCACGTCTTCCCCGCAAACATCAGCCAGGAAGCATAATGCCCGAAAGCGCAACTCCACGAGCTGTTCGTAAAATGGATTGAGTTTGCACAATGGAGGAATGCGAAATAAAGTGCGCCCGAGGACTCGAATATCTCGCGCAAAAGGACATTGAGCGGGAATTAGCTTACACAGCCACCGCGCAACTTGACTGTTTCGAATTTCGATAGTTTCTAGCCGGTGTCGGATCGCAGAGATCGGACCAACACAATTCGCTTGCAATGTTGTTTTAGCGAATTCTAAGAGATTATAGAACGATGGAGTCTCAAAGCGCATAGGGGATTGAGTGGGCTTGACATTAACCGATCGATATAGTACATAGCCTTGCTCAAAGTATTTTGTATCGTTCGATGCTAAATTGAAGGTCAGAATGACGATCGAGAATAAAGTCAATCCTAATTTTGCAAAAGTTAACACCTTCAATCCGTGTATTTATATCAAGTTCGGTTGAATACTGATAATTCACCGTGAAGCGAGCCGGCAATCGCTGGGGGAGAGAATTTGAGAAGAGATTAAGCGTTTGCGCCCAATTCTAACGAATTATCCGAACTTGATATTACGCACCAATGCTGAAGATGCCTCTAGAACTTACAAATCTCCTTCATCCCTGAAGTTTCCCGGGCCCCTGTGCTCTCCTATAATGAAGTTTGTCCGATCGCACCCGATCCGATCGCCTTCATCCCTCGTTCTCGAATCTCAAAGCCCATGACCGTAACCCCCACAGACCGCCCAACCTCTCCTCAAACCCAGCACCCCGACTCCTTCGGTCGTTTCGGTCGCTTCGGCGGCAAATACGTTCCCGAAACCCTGATGCCGGCCCTGGCGGAACTGGAAACGGCATTTTGGCAGTATCGAGAGGACCCAGAATTTCAAAAAGAACTGCAAGGACTGCTGCGAGACTACGTCGGTCGTCCGTCGCCTCTATATTTTGCCGAACGTCTCACCAAACACTACGCCCGACCCGACGGCAGCGGTCCGCAAATTTATCTGAAGCGGGAAGACCTCAACCATACCGGCGCTCATAAAATCAATAATGCGATCGCCCAAGCCCTGCTTGCAAAACGAATGGGCAAACAGCGCATCATCGCCGAAACCGGTGCGGGTCAGCACGGGGTCGCCACCGCTACTGCCTGCGCCCGATTCGGTTTGAAGTGCATCATCTATATGGGCGTACAGGATATGGAACGGCAAGCCCTGAACGTCATTCGGATGAAGTTACTCGGTGCCGAGGTGCAACCGGTGAGTGCGGGAACGGGAACCCTTAAAGATGCCACCTCCGAAGCGATTCGCGATTGGGTGACCAACGTAGAAACAACCCATTACATCCTCGGTTCGGTCGCCGGTCCTCACCCCTATCCGATGATGGTGCGGGACTTCCACGCGATTATCGGCGAAGAAACCCGCACCCAGTGTCAGGCTGCTTGGGGCGGGTTGCCCGACTTGCTGTTGGCCTGTGTCGGGGGCGGTTCGAATGCCATGGGTCTGTTCCACAATTTTGTCGGCGAACCCACAGTGCGACTCATCGGCGTAGAGGCTGCCGGAGAAGGGGTAGACTCGGACAAACACGCTGCAACCCTCACCCAGGGACAGGTGGGAGTTCTCCACGGGGCGATGAGTTACTTGTTGCAAGATCGAGACGGACAAGTGCAAGAGGCGCATTCCATCAGTGCTGGATTGGATTATCCCGGAGTGGGTCCCGAACACAGCTACCTTAAAGATACGGAACGTGCCGAGTATTACAGCGTCACCGACAAACAAGCCCTGGATGCGTTCCAGTTACTCTCCGAGTTAGAAGGGATTATCCCCGCATTGGAAACTTCCCACGCGATCGCCTATTTGGAAACCCTCTGTCCCCAACTCGCCGACGGGACAAAAGTGGTCATCAACTGTTCGGGTCGGGGAGATAAAGACGTGCAAACGGTGGCCAAGCGTTTGGGGTTGATGAACGGCAACTAGCAATCTGAGAATCAGGGGGGATTAACCTGACAGAGAATGGTTTTGGATAATCTGACAATTGTCGGTGGTGACGACAACGAGAATTCCAGGGTTCGGCGATTGCCCTGCGGTCGGCGTTCCCTTGCGTCTTACGCTTAACAAGGAGTCCGACCGCTCCCCCAGTTCTCATCCACCCGAAAGTTCAAAACCTACACTTGTCAGAGGGAATTAACCCTCTCGACGGAGTTGCAGACCGCACAAGCAAGCCAGTTTATAAAGTACTCTCGCTCCCACATTCCCATCCCACTCATCTCCCATCTTTCCGGGAGCAACTTCGCACAAATCGAAGCCAATGATGGTTTTCTCCGATTTGACGAGCGATCGCAACAAATACATTGCTTCGTTAAACTCCAAACCCCCCGGTACGGGCGTTCCCGTATGGGGGCAGTAGGAAGGATTCAACCCGTCAATATCGAAGCTAATATAAACCTTGTCGGGTAAACGATCGATAATTTCTCGGCACTGTTCCCCCCAAGTGGTGCCTTCGTAAGTGTTGGCTTTCAGCTGCCAGTCATCGAACGAAACAATCCGGCGATCGCTCTTTACCCGAGTCATTTCTTCTTGGCAAACATCTCGAATCCCCACCTGAACTAGGCGGCAAATCTGGGGGATTTTGAGGGCGTTCTGCATAATCGAGGCATGGGAATAGGTAAAGCCCTCGTAGGCTTGGCGAAGGTCTGCGTGGGCATCGATTTGTAAAATGCCATAATCTTCATGTTGCGTTGCCAAGGCTTGCATCAACCCCAACGATACGCTGTGGTCCCCGCCGACAATACCCACTTGTTTTCCTTGCTGCAACAGTTCGAAGGTGCGATCGTACACCCAACGATTAAGATCGGCACAGGCACGATTCACCGTTGCCAGTCGTTCGGCGATTTCCTCATCATCAACCCCTCCACCCCTTTCTAAATACTGAATAATCTCTTTGGCGATCGCTCGGATTTCGCGATTGTGCCGTTGAATCTTGGCATTGATGGGTATCGTCGCACATCGGGTTTCCCAAGCTTGGGGTAGATCGAAGTCGTACCAATCTAACTGTGCCGATGCATCTAAAATGGCTTGCGGGCCATTCGCTGTGCCTTCTCGGTAAGATACCGTTGCATCCCAAGGAACCGGCAAAAACACAATGGAAGCCTCTTCAACAGAATAGGGAAAGCCAAAGAAGCTACCGTTCGGGACTGTAATACCATTGGGATTCAAGCCGGTTTGGTTCATGGGTTTTTCAGATACGACTCGTCGAGTCTAAAGACATCTGGTAGAAATCAAAAATTCAATCAATTTTTATGTCGAAGTCATGAATTTCTTCTCCCTTTTCCCCTTAACCCTTAACCCTTTTCCTCCCGAAGTCTACAAACCAATGGATTGCTGCAAAAAAAATGCGATCGCCGCACTGCTAATGGGAACCGTCAGATTATCAATTCCCAACTTAGAAAATGCTTCCAATCCCGTCGCAACTACTGCTGCCACAAGTGACACGACCCCCGTTTCCCACAGAGGGTTGCCAACCGCAAGCAAAATCGAACTGCTGACGGCGTAACTCACCAAACCCATCGTCAGGGTTCCTTCCCAACTCTTCTGGATGCCCCAAACCTGGTAGCGGTGGCGACCCCATCGCTGGCCGACAATCGCTGCCATGCCATCTCCCCAGGTCATAATCAAAATTCCGATCGCTGCGTATTGCGGTAAATGGAGGGGAAAAAACCAGCCAATTAAAACTCCCATGCTGATGGCATAGAAAAACGTTCCCAAGCTTTTTCGTCCGACACTATTAATACCTGGCAAAATCGGCAGCCAGTAGGAAACCAGAGCAATGGTTCCAGCCGCGATCGCCGCTAGAATTCCCAGCCAGCCGGGAACTTGCAACCACCACGCGAATAAAATGACGTTACCCGCACCGATATGAACCACTTTACGGACGATCTCCGGTTGCGCCAAACGGTAGCGGTGCAATCCTTCAGCAACCAGTACCACCAAACCCAACCAAAGTGCGACGAGACCGATGGGTCCTTTGAGCGCGAGGAGTGAGGTTAAATGGGGCTGAACGTCCATATACTATTAATGTCAACAGTAAAGCATTGACGATCGAGAACTTTCTCAGTGTATAGCACCATGTATCCCCCTTGGGAGAGGCAACGAGCGCTTTGGTAGAAAGATACCCATCGGCGATCGAGTCATTCTCATTGAGTATCGATACAGCTGGCTATATATAGATAAGTGTGACTGACTTGAAAATGGGAAATGGAGAATGGAAACCACCTGTTTCATCAAGCGTGTCAAGAAACAACTCGCCCACAGCTATAAAATCCAAAATCGAAAATCGAAAATTCTCACGGGGAGCCATCGAAATGAAAGTAATATTACTGGGCTTGATTCGCGGTTATCGAATACTGATATCACCCTTATTTCCTCCGACCTGTCGCTTCCATCCCACCTGTTCCAAATATGCTTTGGGAGCGATCGAACGGTTTGGTCCTTGGCGGGGGGGATGGCTGGCTTTACGCCGCATCTCGCGCTGCCATCCCCTCAATCCAGGTGGTTACGATCCGGTTCCACCGAAGTTAAATAAAGATTAAGAATTGAGACGAAGTCGATCGAGCGAGATTCAATTTATTAAAACTTATTGAGAATTTGCGCTCGTGGTTCGCCAATCTTATCAATTTCTACACTTTCAACAAATATGTCGCTCCTTTATCTATGGTGCTAAATTCGGAATGCTGACGCTCGTGCTTCTCTATCTTCATGAGTAATGATACGCACGCCACCCATCCCAGATGGTGACAGACATCCGTACGATTACTGGTAACTCGCAGTAAAATCATCAGCCTCGCTCGCGCATACATTCGGAGAATCTCGACCAAAAACGCAAATCGGGAGAGAAACGCTCGATTATTCGAGAATAGAATCGAGCTTATTTTCGGACTCGAAAAAACTCGTAGATCGATATTTATCTCGATCGTGCATATCACATCAATTGCTGTTCGAGCGAAAGATGACAGCCAGAAATGAAAGTTCACCCAAGCTGACTTGACTCGGACAAAAATTGAATGTAAACATGAACTAGTTATGTTTGGGGATGTTATGCGCATTAACAAACTTCAACATTCTATGGCTTCAACATTCCAAACAACAGAGTGCATCTGGGTCTAGAGTATGACAGTGAATATTTGACTCGATCGCGCCGAATGACGTGACTGAAACTATGACATCGAAAATCTTCAACTGGGCTTCGGGCGCTCTCTCGCTCAATTTACTCGTCTTGAGTGTGTCGCCAGCGTTTGCCGGACCCAATACCTCTCCAACAATCAACGCTACGTACCAACTTGCAGGATTTACCCCCCCCTCCGGCTTAGGCGCTCCTCCGACCACCGGCGGCGGAACCCGTTCGGGCAGTTGTTCGCCCAGCCAGGTCGTTTCCGATTTGACCCTAGCATCTCTCGTTCCAGCCGTTAGCCCCGAAGGAGACTGGAGCGTGACGACCAAAGAGCATCCAGAATTTTTCGTGTTCGTACCGGAAACGGCAGCTACATCGGCCGAACTCGTCGTTGCGGAATTCGTCGTTCGCGATGACCAGTGGAACGAAGTGTACCGGAGTACTGTAGAGCTACCTCAACAAGCAGGAATTCTCAAGATTGGTATCCCAGAAACCGAGAAAGGCTTAGAAATCGGCAAACAGTATCGCTGGCACTTCGCCCTCAACTGTCCGACTAACGAGCGCGGTATTTCCAACGAAATCGCCGTGGAAGGTTGGACGCAGCGTGTCGAAACCCAGGTGTTCGCACCAGCACTCGCATCTGCACTCGAAACTTCAACCGATCGCACTCTCGCCGAACTGTACGCCGATAGCGGCATTTGGCACGAAGCCGTTTCTACTTTGGCTCGGTTGCGCGCCCAAAACCCCGAGGATACTGCCTTAATTGCCCAATGGAACGAACTCCTCGAAACGGCAGGACTCTCTCATCTGGTTGAAATCCCGTTACTGACGAGTGCTGCTGAATTCTAATCGATTTGTATCTAATCGCATCGATGTAGCCTTATAGTTATCTTCTCTCTCTGGTAACGTTCGGGTCTTCTACCACGATCGATCGTATGTCAATCCAACTCCTTAACCCCTGGAGTCTCTTTTTTACACAGGTGAGAAAGCGATTTCAGGGGATTTGATTTTGCGTCTTTCTCCCCCAGCTATATAGCCGTATTCAGTCGGGTTAGGACAATAGTGCGAGCTCTTGCTCGCGTTTCCAACGATATGATTGTTGGAGGTGTCCTAACTACAGTGAATACCGCTATAGCAGTCGCGATATCGGTTAGGTCAAAATTATAGCCATCGCCATAGCAATTAGGACCGTTGTGAAGGTGGGCAGAAGGGGGCGAAGGGGGCGACTGGGGCAGGGGGGAAAGACCTCGAACCCCACCGGACCCAATCGACCTCAAGTATGAGTTGTCGCCGGCAATCTCTAACACCTCTCCAGCACGGGAATCGCAGCAGCCATAACCCTCAACCGGTCGATTTCGAAAGAATTTTCCGTAGTTTCAACGATAGACAAAACTGGCATCGAGCAAGTACATAATAAAACAACAAAGCGCTTGTGCGTCTGCAAATCCTTCCAAGAAAACTGCGCTTGTTCCTCACCTTCTCTTCCATCGCAATCCACTATTGACCGATCGATCCGGGATATTACCCATTTCAGTCAGACGCTTGGGTTGAAGTGACACCCCAGAACACAAGACACTCGTAGAGTTGGGAGATTCCCAACCCGATTCGCATTCCACTTCCCTTTGGTGGGTCTACCGCAACGGACAAGTTTCCCAATCGCCAATTCAGCGCCAGAGTGACAGGTCGCGATCTCAGATGGGAATCGGGAATGGTCTGGGGTTTGAGGTTTCAGACGAGGAGTGCCCATCAGCGCTCGGACACAGTCTAGATTTAGACCATGAGTCGAGCGATAACACGAACCATGGGGCTTGACAAACGAGTGATTTTCTGAGTTTCACCAACGCTCGATCGTCTCTAATGCCAGTTTTGGATCGTCTCCAACCCGCATTCTGCCGTTGCCTCAACATGAGCGAACACCCCATTCTCTCGTTGAATTACCCTCGCCGAAAGCCCGATCGCTCGCGTTAGATTCAAGTGCATTGCGGACGGGTGTGGGGGTTCCAGGGAGCAAGATACGAATGTGAAATTGAGATATTCTCATTCTGATGAATACAGCGATATCGATAGTTTTATCGATGACTCGATATCGCGATCGATCTTCAAGAAAAGCGATTAGATCTCTGGAGGAAAACGGTGAAAAGGGACATGGTAGAGTCATCGATCGCTTCGAGATCGAAACTGATGCGATTGTTGATTTCAAGCCAATGTCTGTGAGACCTCTCCAGAACTCAAAAATCTAATGATTTTTATGCCGAAGTTATGAATGTATTCTCCCTTTATCCCTAAAGCTTTAACCCTTTTCTACCCGATGTTTCTTAACGACAGCGATAACTTTTAAAAACCAAATTAACTTCCGTATTAAAAGATGAAAACCTTAACCCTTCAACTCTTGAATCTCCCACTCGGGAGATGCGATTGCCCTTGGGTCACCCAGATTTTAGTCCCAGTGCTGCTCGCCCTGGTGTGTCCCCAAAAAACCCAGGCCCAAATCCTCCCCGATACAACCCTGCCCAATCATTCGATGGTGGAAATCGAAGGGGGGCTGCAACGCATCACCGGCGGCACTCAAGCGGGCAGCAACCTCTTCCACAGCTTCCAAGAATTCAACCTCGATACCGGGGGAACCGCTTATTTCGATAATGCTCTCACCATCAATAACATTATTACCCGCGTCACCGGAGGGCAACTCTCCAATATCGATGGTCTCATCCAAGCGAACGGCAGTGCCAACCTATTCCTGCTTAACCCCAACGGCATCGTCTTCGGTTCCAACGCCCGACTCGACATTGGCGGTTCCTTTCTCGGCAGTACGGCCGATCGTTTCATCTTTGAAGATGGTAGTCTTTTCAGTGCTACCGCTCCCAATTCTTCCAGCCTACTCTCAGTCAACGTTCCCGTGGGTTTGCAATGGAACGGAACGAACGCCGGCCGGGTTCTCGTAGAAGGTTCCGGTCACGTTCTACCCAACGAAGACCCCACCCTCATTCCCATCTCCGAGCGCAATAGCGGCTTGGGATTGCGGGTTCTGCCCGGAGAAACCCTGGCCTTAGTGGGGGGAGATGTCACCCTCGATGGTGGAATTCTGACCGCACAGCAAGGGCGCATCGAACTCGGTAGCGTTGGAACTGGGACCGTGAGTTTGGATACCACCGATAGATTGAGTTTGGACTACACCAATGCTGGTAATTTGGGAACGGTGCAGCTTCAATCCCAAGCCTCTGCGGATGTCAGTGGAGTTGGCGGAGGAGACATTCAAGTGCGGGGGCAAACGGTATCCCTAGCAAATGATTCGAGAGTGTTAGCAGATACTTTGGGAACTGAAGATGGCATCGGAATTGCGATCGATACCGAACAATTGACGATTACCGGAGATTCCTTCATTTCCACCTCAACCTACGGCGATGGTCGGGGCGGGAATTTGAGGGTCGATGCTCGTACCATCGAAGCGGTGGGAACTAGCGAACTGCAAGACTTTTTACCCATTCTGTTTTCTACCAACCTTCAAAATCCCGCCCAGGTGGGAAGTGGCTTGTACGCCATGGGATTTGGGGCGGGGGATGCGGGAGAGTTGACCGTCAATGCCGAGACTCTAGCCTTGCGACAGAGTGCGTTCTTCTCTGGCGTTTCTTCTGGTACCGGAGACGGTGGGGTTCTCAATATCAATGCCACCGATTCCGTGGAACTGATTGGTTCGGAAATTTTTGTCGATAGTTTGGGAGATGGACGGGCGGGAATTTTGAATCTGGAAGCCCGGACTGTGAGATTGGATGTGGGAGGTGGGATTTTCGGGTCTACCTTCGGTACCGGACAAGGCGGCATCGTCAATGTTCGTGCGTCTGACTCGATCGAAATTTCTGGAACCACCCCCAACGGTGTATTTAACAGCGGCATCGGGGCGAATTCCTTTGGTTCGGGTCCGGCGGGTCAAGTGGTCGTCGAAGCCCCGAGAATCCTGATGCAGGGTGGATCGGGTATTGGTGCCTCTGCATTTGATTCCGGCCAAGGGGGAACTGTAATTTTGAGGGGGTCGGAATCGATCGAACTGATCGGCACCGCTGCCAATGGGGAAGACCTGACGAATATTAGCACCCAAAGCCGGGGTTCGGGGGCGGCTGGGGATGTTGAAATTACCACCCCCAGTTTGCAAGTTCTCGGTGGGGCAACCGTCTTTACGTCTACCCTCGATTCCGGGGCTGCCGGACGTTTGACCGTGCGTGCCGACCGCATCGAAATTAGCGGTACGTCTCCAGATGGTCAATTTCCCAGCAGTCTGCGTTCCGATGCCGACTTGAATGCCGCCCCATCTGGTTTTTTCTCCGGCAGTACGGCGAATGCGTTGGGGGCTGCGGGAGATTTGACGGTGATTGCCGAGACCCTCATTGTCAGTAATGGCGGACTGATAGCCGTTAGCAGTGCCGGGGAAGGGGAAAGTGCGGGGAACTTGAACGTTCGAGCCGACTCGATTTTACTCGACGATCGCGCCACTTTCACCGCCGAACCCTTTACCGGTACTGGGGGCAACATTTTCATCGAAGCCCAAGACATCCAACTGCGCCGAGGTAGCGCGATGACGACGAACGCCCGAGGGAATGCCACGGGGGGAAATATTTCCCTGGAAACGGAAACCCTGGTGGCACTCGAAAATAGCGACATTACGGCCAACGCCCAGACGGGATTTGGCGGACGGGTGAGTATCGCCGCCGAAGCAATTTTCGGGACTCAGTTTCGAGATTTCCAAACGCCCGAAAGCGATATCACCGCCACATCCGACCTGGGGGCAGAGTTTAGCGGCGTGGTAGAAATTCAAACCCCCGACGTGGATACGAGTTCCGGGCTGATTACCCTGCCGGAGAACGTAGTGGATGTCACGGCATTGGTGGGGCAAAATCCCTGCGCCCGGGGGCAGGAAAGTTCGTTTACCGTGACCGGACGCGGCGGCTTGCCCCCCAATCCCACAGATGATTTGCCGGGGGAAGCCACTTGGGTCGATTTGCGATCGCCCACAACCTCCACCACTCAGACTGAAAGTAACATTTCAGCGGCTGAAGCGATCGTCGAACATCCACCTCTGGTAGAAGCCCAAGGCTGGTATCGAAACGATCGCGGTCAAATCGTCCTGACAGCAACTCCCACTCGGGGCGATGCTCACTCATCGGGTATCCCATCGGTTCAATGTCAGGAGATCGGGAAATCTTAAACTCAGAATTCACCTTAGAGTAAAGGGAATCGGAAATCGTTGGAAGCCGTAACGATTGGGTAAAAGTTAGGGCTTCTAATAAGCATTCATTGGAATTCGGTATTGGGAATTGGATGGGTAATGAGGGAATCTAACCAATTACTTTAAAGTCTTGAGATGAAGGTGATTCAACGGTATTTTACCGATCGACACTCTACCAATTTTATAAAAATTGGCGCAATTTTATCGAGTTTGGGAATCATTTTATTTCCCCAAGAGCTATTGGCTCAAATCCTCCCCGATACGACTCTGCCCAACAATTCGATCGTCGAAATCGAAGGGGGGCTGCAACGCATTACCGAAGGAAGCCAAGCGGGTAGCAACCTCTTCCACAGCTTCGAGCAATTCAACCTCGATACGGGAGGAACGGCCTATTTCGACAATGCCCTCACGATCGACAACATCATCACCCGCGTTACTGGAGGCACGATTTCCAATATCGATGGCATCCTTCGCGCCAACGGCAGTGCCAATTTATTTCTGATTAATCCTAGTGGCATTGTGCTCGGACCCAACGCCCGACTCGACATCGGTGGCTCGTTTCTCGGCAGTACTGCAGACCATTTAATCTTTGAAGATGGGAGCGTTTTCAGTGCCACCAACCCAGATCGGACAGCGCCCCTACTCTCTGTGAACGTCCCCATCGGCTTGCAACTCGGACCCCATCCCGGAGGCATTACCCTAGAGGGTCCCGGACATGGCTTGATTGCCCCCCCAATTCAGAGTGCATCCCCCCAGGAAAACCTCAGCGATGTGGGACTACGGGGACTACAAGTTCCAACGGGTCGCACCCTTTCTTTCGTTGGAGGAAATGTGACCTTTAATGGCGCACTCTTGAGTGCCCCCAGCGGACGCATCGACATCGGCAGCGCCATCGAAGGACGGGTAAACCTCTCTGGGACGGCTTTGGGCTGGAGGTTGGACTACCCGGAAGATATTGGCAATTTCGGGGACATTCAGCTTTCGGGTGCCGCTGGGTTAGATGTCAGTGGCGGGGGAGGCCGCGGGATTCAACTGGTGGGGCGGCGCATCACCCTGAGTGAGGGGTCTTTTGCCTTTGCTAACACCCAGAGTGCTTTGGCTGGGGGAGATATTACCCTGCGAGCTTTCGAGTCGATCGTCATTCGCGGCACCGACTCCGCTCCCAATGGTTTTTCTAGCGCTTTGAGAACAGACACGATCGGTCCCGGAGATAGCGGCGCGATCTCTGTTTCGACTCCATCTTTAACTCTAGATGGTGGAGCGGGAATCTATACGGCATCCTTTGGTGCGGGCAACGGCGGCAACATCTGGGTCGATGCGACCGACTCAGTCGAACTCATCGGTGCCTCTCCCCTTCGCCGTACTGCTTTGAGTGCGATCGGTTCTAATACGTTTAATGAGGGGGATGGGGGAGATATCACCCTTTCGACCTCCCGTTTGAGCCTCCGCGACGGCGGTGCGTTGCTGGGTTTGACCCAAGGAACCGGCCGCGGTGGTAATGTTGTCGTTCGGGCTGCCGAGGAGGTAGAGGTCATCGGATTTAATCGAACTAGACCCAACGGCACTCGCAGTTCCTTATCAACCATAGCGCAAGGTCCTGGGAAGGGGGGCAATACTACCATTGAAACGGCTCGGTTGCGGCTTCTCGACGGGGGACAAGTCGTGGCCACCACCACAGCCACCGGTGCGGGGGGACGTTTGAGGGTGAATGCCTCTGAATCGATCGAAATTAGTGGGGTGGTCGAAGGAACCTCACTCCCGAGCACCCTCAGTTCCGATGCCCCAGCCAATATACCAATTCAACAAATTCTGGGATTACCGCCGATTCCCTCGGGCGAACCGGGAACGGTCACCCTCAATACCCCTCGCTTGAATATCTCAGATCGAGCTCGAGTGGGTGTTGACAATCAAGGGTTGGGGAATGGGGGCGATCTGCAGATAACTGCCGAGGCGATCTTTCTCGATACTGGGGGACGCATTGCCGCCTCGAGCGTATCGGGGGAAGGGGGCAACGTGGTTTTACAAGTTGGAGATACCCTGCAACTGCGCCACGGAAGCCAAATTACCGCAGAAGCGGGAAATCGTGGCAATGGGGGGAATATTTCTATCGACACCGACACCCTCGTCGCCCTGGAAAATAGCGATATCACCGCCAATGCCCAACAGGGATTGGGGGGACGGGTGAGTCTTGCCGCCACCGGCATTTTCGGTACCCAGTTTCGAGACTTTCAAACTCCCGAAAGCGATATCACCGCCACCTCTCAATTGGGGGCGGAGTTTAGCGGCGTCGTCGAAATTCAAACCCCCGATGTCGATCCCGGTGCGGGATTGGTGCAGTTAGCCGCAAGCCCCATCGACCCCACGACAGAAGTCACCTCGGGCTGTGTGGCTTATACCGACAGTCAGTTTATCGTTACCGGACGAGGTGGACTCGCCGAAGAACCGATCGCCCCGATTGGTCCAGAAACGATCTGGGAGGATTGGCGAGATTTTTCATCCACAATGCAAACAACAACGGGAACCTCCATCGAATTCCCTGTCTCCATTTCGACCCCACCTGCACTCGTTGAAGCGACGGGGTGGCAGATTAACGATGCCGGAGAGGTGGAACTGATTGCGACGGTTTCCTCCCGAAATCGTGGTGGTGCCTGGGGGGAGCGATCGAATTGTCAGTCGCAAACCAACAGTTAAAAATCAGCAAATAAAAATCAGTGATAGCAGTCGCCACGACCGCATTTGACAACACCAGATAATTATGTATAGCAACCGTCAGGGCGGTTTAGGCATCGTGAAGGTGAGCTTTCTTGAGCAGGCAATCGCGGTGAGTAGGGGGAGAGAAGAAAATGCGAGCCTTGAGCTTGATTTCTCGAGTGTCCTAACCGCCTTGGCGACGGCTAT
>NZ_JBRJXU010000087.1:0-11176 GCF_057467645.1 Zarconia sp. | reverse complement strand
CCGGAGCCGGAACCCGAACCCGAACCGGAAACCACCACAACTCCAGACTCCCAGGACTTCGAGCGCAAAACGACACCCCCACTCACCCCACCCAGACGAGCGAGAGCCAGTCTAACGGAGGAGGGGACGAATTTGCGGCTCGATCGCGCCTTTACTAGCGACGATCGCCGAGAAATCGTCGAACAGCTCGAACGCATCCGCACCATCGAGTATGTCAACTATCTCAACCCCGGCGAGCTACCCACCCCAGACATGACCCTCGAGCAAATTCAAGACGAATTGCGAAATTTATCCGATCGCACCGGTCAAGAAGCGGCTCTAATCTACGTCGTGGCACGGGAAAACGAGATGGAGTTGCTCCTGCTACCCCCCAAAGCTTCCTCATCGCGAGATGGTTTAGTCGAACCAACCCCGGAAGAAGCTTTCCCGGACAATACCAAAGGGCTTCAACTCAAACAAGAGCCAAAAGAATCCGACGATGTGGCCCGAGTGTCTTATTCTCGGGATGTAGCGAATGCCAAAAATCGTCGCAACGGACGGCTTTCGAGAGGAACCCTCGTGCGGTATACCATCCCCGACACCTCCCGAGAAACCGTTGTCAATGCCCTGCGAGAGTTTCGTCGCACCCTCACCAATCCCCGGTTCCGATTTGACGATCGCTACCTCGAAAGTTCCCAACAGCTTTACGAGTGGATCGTCGCCCCCCTAGAACCTCATTTAGAGGAACTCGAAATCGATACCCTGCTTTTCAGTTTGGGAGCGGGGTTGCGGAGTATGCCTCTGGCTGCTCTCCACGACGGCGATCGTTTCTTGGTGGAAAACTATAGCATGTCCTTGGTTCCCAGTTTCACGTTACTCGATCGCAGCTACCAGCAAATTTCTCGAGAACGAGTACTCGCCATGGGTGCGAGCCAATTTACCGATTTGCCTCCTCTGCCGGCCGTTCCTCTGGAATTAGAATTGGTGGCGGGAGCAATTAACCAGGATTCGGGTCAAGTGTTTCTCAACGAAAGGTTCACCCAAGAGAACTTGCACCAACAGCGTCAAGCCGGAAGCTACGACGCGATCCACTTCGCCACCCATGCGGCCTTCCAATCTGGAACGCCGAGCAACTCCTACATTCAATTTTGGGACGATTCCGTGCAACTTAACGAGTTCCCGAATCTCCATTTGCACGATCCCCCAGTGAATCTCTTAGTACTGAGCGCCTGTCAAACGGCCGTGGGCGATCGAGATGCGGAACTCGGCTTTAGCGGTTTGGCCGTCTACTCCGGCGCGCGATCGGTTATCGCCAGTTTGTGGTCGGTGAGCGATGAGGGAACCTTGGGGTTGATGGGCAGCCTCTACCATCATTTAGGAACCGCTCCCATCAAAGCCGAAGCCATCGCCCAAGCACAACGGGATATGATTGCCGGAACCGTTCGCTTGGCAGAAGGGGAGTTGCAAATGGGCGATCGCTCCGTTCCCCTCACCCCCGAACTGGGTCGCCTCGGAAACGTCGATCTCTCTCACCCTTATTACTGGTCGGGTTTTACCACTGTGGGCAGTCCTTGGTAACGTCAGTTTTGGATAAGACTATTTTGGGTGAGGGTGGGGAATAGGGAATAGAAAAAACCTATGCGCGCGCGATCGTGTAAATCAACTGCGGGCGAAGTGAAGCGGAGGGGTTGCGCTATAACTCTTATTATAAACAACGTGAAACCTTCACCGTTTCTCCATTTCACGATGTTTTTGCATCACTCGAATCAGGACACTTCATGAAGCGGATTTGGGATGAGATCGCACATTAAAATCTATCCAAACGAAAAGGTGTAGGGTCAAGTAGTAATTCATCATCTGTTACCAACTGTGCCAGCAGCTTGCCAATGCCAGCCGAATGTTTAAAGCCATGTCCCGAACAGGGAGATGCCACAAGCACATCATTAGATTCGGGATGATAATCAATGACAAAGCCATAGTCTGGTGTCACAGTATACAGGCAGGTCTTAGAATGTAAGCATCTTGGCTTAATCTGAAAATTTTTTGAGAATAATTCGTATGCAATTCGAGTTTCCTCTTCACTTATATTCGTGTTTACAAAATCGGGATTGCTTTCAAGTTCGTACTGTTCGATGCCAATCTTCATACCTTGTTTCGGATAAATTATTGGAAATCCGTAATAAGAATTAATAGCATCTTCTCCTGCTCTAATAAAAACAGGAAGGTTTCCTCGTGTATATTGCTGTTCTGGGATTTCCACATCAAACCAATACATAACCTGTCTAAAAACTTTAAAAATATTTTTAAACTCTGGAAATTGTTTTATCCACGACCCTAATGTGAGAATTAACTTGGCACATTCGTAAACATTTTTATTCGTTTTTACTCTGATGGTGTCTTTATACTCTAATTTAATAATTTGCTCGTCAACAGCAAGATTTGCACCAAATTTTCCGGCGAGCATGAGATTGGATTCAATACACTTTTCAGGGATTAAGTAACCCGCTTCAAATTCAAAGTATCCATAAGCATTCTCATTAAATTTGATTTGAGGATACTGTTTGCACAAAGAATCAAAATCATACATCTCATGTTTGATTCCGTATTTATTGGCAATTCGTATCGTTTCATCCCAGAAATTATCTCCGTGCAAAAAGCTCTTTTCTTGCCCTTCTGTAAAAATAAGACAGCCAATTTGATGTAGAAGATTTAATCCCGTTAATTCTTCGATTTCCCGCCATATTTTGTGAGATTCTGCAACAAGAGGATAATAGGCTTCGCCCTCACCAACCGCCAACCTTGTAATTCGTGTCTCTCCATGTGACGATCCTCGATCGTGTGGCGGATTAAACCGATCGATGCCGAGGATAGATAGGTTAGTCTTGCTGAGTTGATAGAGGGTGGCACTACCCATTGCACCTAAACCAGCAACAATGACATCGAAGTTTGTCATAGATGATTCGCTCCTCTAAATACAATCGATCGCCTCATCTTCCGCACACCCCAACTTCAATCTCTCAATGGCATCATCGAGCAGTGCGTACCCCGCTTCGACGGTTTCGGTGCGGCTGAGGCGATCGCGCAATTCTCCCGCTCCCGGAAATCCCTTACAGTACCACGCTAAATGCTTGCGAGCTTGACGGATGCCTCGCTCTCCTTTGTATTCCCATAGCCCTTGCAAATGCTCTCGCGCGCATTGCAACCGTTGAAGGGGAGTTGGGGGGGGTAGCTGGCGGCCAGTTTTGAGGAAGTAGTCGATTTCTCCCACCAGAAACGGGTAGCCCAGGGTTCCTCGAGAACACATTACCCCATCGGCACCGGTTTCTTCCAAACAGCGCACGGCGGACTCTACCGAAACAATATCACCGTTGGCGATCGTGGGAATGTCCAGAGCCTCTTTCACCCGGCGAATCCACTCCCAGCGCGCCTCGCCATTGTACCCCTGGGCGCGGGTGCGGGCGTGGAGGGTGAGCATACTGGCCCCGGCATCTTCCATCCGACGGGCGAAATCGAGAATATTGATTTCGTCGTCCGCCCAACCCAGGCGGGTTTTCACCGTCACCGGGACCGAAACGGCCTCTTTCACCGCCCGGACGATCGCAACGGCGACTTCCGGCTGGCGCAGCAGGGACGAACCTCCGCCTTTGCGGGTAATTTTATTCACCGGACAGCCCATGTTGATATCGATGGTATCGGCCCCCTCCTCAACGGCCATTTGTGCCGCTTCTCCCAAAAAATCCGGTCGACAGTCGAACAGTTGAATGCTGATGGGACGTTCGCCGCGATCGATTTCCATGATTTTGGGCAGTTCGCGAACGTGGTGGAGGCTGGTGGCATTCACCATCTCGGTATACATCATCGAATCGGGGGCCAGGCGGCGCACCAACCGCCGAAACACCAAATCCGTCACCCCAGACAGGGGAGACTGGAGAACGCGGCTCTTGACTTCGATATCGCCAATTTTGAGGGGGGTGGCGAGTTTTTGTTGAAGGGTTGGGGAGAGGGCAAGCATGGATTTTTGGGTGAATCGGGAGCGGCTCTCGATCGATTTTAATCGGACTGAGACATTCAGACTTAAGTGAATTTCCCCTTCAAGCGGGAAAGCTTCTCCCTTCCCGATTATTGGCACCCCCTTCGTCGATTGTGCCCAAGCCAACGCCAAACAGGGTATCGAAGTCGCAGCCAAACAGTGCGGCTACGGCGAAGTCAGGCTCCATGGATGGTTGGGGGGGTTTCATGGACATTTCTCCGTACACCTCCAAGTTAAGTATTCAGCTCCTATTCAGTTTTGTTGTCGCCAAAATTCCACCAGCCATTCCTTAACCCGATAAGTCGCCCGACAATCATCCTCGTTGTATTCGACGATCGCTTCGAGATAGCGACGCTCTCCGGTTTCGAGCCATTGGTTGTACCAGCAAATACACTGAGCGCCATTAGCCGACGGATCGCGCCATTCAAAACCGATCCAGCGGGCCATCGCTTTGAGGGCGTAACTTTCCACGGGTAAAACCACCGTTTGCGTCATCCACAAATGCACGTCCACAAAGCGATCGAGCAGTGGTTTCCACAGGGAATCGGGGGTTTTGTAGCGCTTGGCTAACTTGCTGGTGGTTTTTACTTCGTAGTCGCAAAAATGAAAAATGGGCGCATCTGGATACATACCGACGACTTCCAAAAATTGCGCCCACACTTTCTCCTCATCTTCAGGTTTTTCGGCAATCAGAGGATAAAATTTTTCCGTTCCTTTCACCCGATCGATCGCCAGCACCCCAAACAGAAAATCGATATCTAATTCCGGTTCCGCTTCGAGATCGAAGTGAAATTCGACGTTAGACGTTAGGTAGGAGGGAATTCGAGCATCTGGAGCGTGGCGATTGAGTTTCAATGTCGACGTAACGGGACTGGGGACGATAAAGGACGAAACGCGCTTGCCCTTCCAAATCGCTCGGTTGCCTAGGGTCGATTGAGCCTGCCAAACCAGTTGTTCGGCAATATCTTCTCCCATCACCGGTACCAATAGGTCGACCTGAATCGAAGCTAAATCTTCGAGGCTGGTAATTTCGATTTTTTGCAGCTGTTCGTAGCGATTGGGAGTAATACCGGGTAATAAGGAGAGATGGCGCTCTTTTTCGGCAACCGTGTGACAACTGGTGTACCAGTGACAGAGGCTGCATCGCTGGCGAGAAATAAAGACTTCTGGAGCGCGGCGATCGCGGATCGTCGAGATACAATCTTTAAGAACCTGATGCATTTCCGGAACCCGTTGTGCCAGGTTAACCGGATGGGGAGCGCGCTTGCGCAGGAGCAACCACGTCGTATCCGGCCAAACTCCCTGTACGTCCGCCAAAACCTGAGCGTCAAAAGCCCCGACGATTTGATACTCGATTTTCGATCGCTTCCCGAGTTTGATATTGCTCGCCTCGTAGCGCCAGTTACCAAAGTTCGATTCCCCCGGCTGCTTCACCAGTAAGTCGGGGACGCTCACCAGGGTCGCGCCGCCACTCCATTCCGTCAGCAGAACACCTCGGTAGATGCGCTCGACACCCTGCTGCATCAGCTCCTTCGTGGCTTGACTACCGGCAAGCCAATTCGAGCGCGGGTAACTCGGTTGGTGGTAAGTCAGACTGGCCAGAATCTCTTGCCGATGAGCTTGGCTATCTTGACGAAGTTTCAGCAGAAAGTCGCTTTCCGGTTCTTTGTGCCGAACGTCACCATACACATCTAGAAAAGCTCGCCTCGGACAGCGTTGATAAAAAAGTAGGGTTTCAGCACTTAGCAACATTCCTTTAGGATGACATTTTTTCGATCCTTTGGGGGTACTCCGAGGGACAAACTTATCTGAATCGCCATGAACTCTTACCCGTTCGGGCATTTAACGCGGTTCGCGGTGGGCCGTTTGCACTGGAGAAAATTGCAAACAATTCCGTCCTGCTTGTTTGGCTTGATAAAGAGCTTTATCTGCCTGTAGTAGCAATTCTCGATCGCTGACTCGATTCTTCTGACTGGCAACGGCCGCGCCAATACTTAAGGTGACGGGCAAGGTTTTCCCGTTGTGAATGTCGATGGCACACGAGGCGATTTCCGTTCGCAAGGACTCGCCGTACTCCAAGGCTGAGGCCGAGTCCAAACCGGGAGTAATACAGGTAAATTCCTCTCCACCGTAACGATAGAAGGAGCTTTGCGGATGACCGATCTCGAGTAATCGTTCGGCAACGGAACGCAAGACGATATCTCCAACTAAATGACCGTGGATATCGTTCACTTGCTTGAATCGATCGATATCCATCATGAAGACGCACAGAGAATCTTGGCTATCCTGCGCGTTGTAGGTTTGTCTGAGGAGGTGGGGTAACGTTCGGTCTAAAGCTCTGCGGTTCAACAATCCCGTTAGGCGATCGGTCATAGAAAGGGATTCGAGTAGCTGGTTGCGCGCGATCAGTTTTTGATTGGCTTCCTTGAGTTCTTGAGTGAGACGATGTAGGCGCAACCCCGCTCTGACTCGTGCGGTTAGTTCTTGGACTTCAATGGGTTTGGAGAGAAATTCGTCTGCACCGCTATCGAGTCCTTTGACCCGATCGTCTACATGTCCGCGCCGGGTGAGTAAAATAATGTAGGTAGTGGCTAAAGTGCGATCGGCTTTAACGGCAACGCAAAAATCTAAACCGTTCATTTGTGGCATCATCCAGTCGCAAATGACTAAGGCAGGATGTAAGGTTTTCACGTGAGCGAGTCCATCCAAGCCATTTTTGGCAACAAATACCGAGTGCCCTGCATTTTGCAATGCTTTTTTGAGAATTAACCGGGTTGTCGGATCGTCATCTACAATCAGGATTTTTGCCATCACTCTTGGATATTTTTAAAAAGCGAAAAAGACAGAACTCACAATAACTGTTATTTCTGGAACTATTTTAGCCTCATAAAACTTTGATAACTCAACATAAATCAGACCTGACTTACTATTTTTAAGTTCTCATAAAGATTTTGAATTGATTGAATAGATTGACTAAAAATGCCAAAAAAATCGTGTAAATAACGGCAACCCCAAATTTTTCCCAAGGAGGTAAATTCATTTCTTCAATCGACTCATACCATCCTGTCAGGCTCAAGATCGGCCAAATCAAGTTAGCAAACCCAATGTAGCCAATCATCGGATTTTTTCCGGTCTCGATCGAAAAAGAGAAGAATTGACCCCAATCCAAAAATTCGATCGATACACTCAAAACGATCGAAATTAGCAGTGAGATTCCCAAGGTGACCAAAAAATAACTGAGAGTCGCACTATCTTTTTTAATTCCACCCTGAAACGGTTCGAAAAATAATCCGAGGGTCAACCAGAATCCACTCCATCGGTATAACTCATAAATGAGCTTCTCTGTCGGTTGAATTGGATTCTGTATGCATGCAAAACCCAATCCATACAGACATAAAATCAGAATCGTTGTTTGCCCGACCCATCGACCTTGCAAACCCACAAGCAAGCCAAAAATGGAAAGCACCCCAATGGTACCAATTCCTAGAAATTGCCAAGACGACCAAGTGAAAACCTGTTCGCGGTCTTGTACATCTTGCAACCATTCTAAGATTAAATCTCCAACAATCGTGCCGGGGATGACAATAAACAAATACTTTAAATACTCAAATTGAAATAGCCAGGGAATCGGGGATGCCGACCACACAGTGGCAACCCATCCCGGCGACGATGACGACAGCCACAGAGCCAGTAAGACCACCAACAGACCCAGTCGAATCGATCGCCGCTCTCGGGTCAAAAACCAAATCGAGGCACCGAATACTGCCATATTCGCCAGAATCATGAGAATGATATCGCTACGTTCGAGGGAAAACCCACTACCATCGGGATAGCGAATGCGACCGAGCAATCGAACCGCACCCATCCAACCCGCACCCGTTAATCCATAACGCAACCACACCGGCCAAGACTTCGGCCAACGGGCGTAGCACAGCACCAGCAGACCAAATCCCCACAACCCCAACCACCATTTCTCTTCTCCGGGCAACGGGTTGATTTGCGTCGGTCGAACGTGCTGCACGAAAATAGCAAAAGTGCTCAGCAAAAACCCTCGCTTGAGAATCGACAAACTGATTTGAAACCCGTTCCATTCCCGAGCAATGGCGCGAGAACCCGAAAGGGGAATGGCAGCCCCCAGGGCAAATAGAAACATCGGAAACACTAAATCCACCCAAGTCAGTCCCGGAACGTTGGGATTAAAAGTATTGTCCGGCGGCGGGAGTTGAGCGTGATACATCCAAGCTGGCAGCACTCCCCCAAACGGCAGCGTTCCCGAAAGCACCATCGCCAACACCGCCAACCCTCGCAAGGCATCCAGGGCATCGGCACGTTTGGGTGAAACGGAAAGAGCCGGAGTTTTTTTCATCTATTCGCGTGCGTGGTGAATGAGAATTCGGAATTCGGAATGCAGAATTCGGAAAGGAGAAAGGGGAGCACGAGGAGAGATGACGCTTAGGACGCTCAGAGGGAAGAGTGCCGCAACTGACCCATTGTCAATTGTCCATTCCTCCCCTTGCTTCCCCGAGCTCCCCTGCTCCCGATGCCCCCCAAGCTCCCTAAAGCAGGGGTTGAATTTGAAGGTGTTCGTCAAGGTCGAGTTCCGAAAGCTTCGAGTAAGCATCCTCAATTGCCGTCTGACCCCGTAAAAAGCCGGTATTCGCCCCCGGACAAATCGAAGATAGGGTTGCGGGGGTAAATCTCTCGATCAGGGCTTGCACGCTGCGAATTTGGCGGGGCCAGTGAAAGGTTTTCACCGTGCGCAACGGTACGGGCACCCCTTGGCGATTCGGCAGCAGATGGCGACCGGTAAACAACAGACCCCCTCCACCGCCGTAGTACAAGCAAGAGGAACCCGGAGAGTGACCCGGCGTCCAGATTCCGATCGCCTTCTCGACCGTCGTGTTGTTTCCGAGGGAGATTTCTGACTCGAAGGTAGTCAGTTTTGCGTCCGGCAGCAGATAGGCTTCCTGTTCCTGGATGACGATCTCGCATCCGGTCGATGCTTGAATTTGGGCGGCTTTACCAATGCTGCCGCGATGGGTGAGAAATAGAATTCCGACTCCCCCGCGTTCCTCAAGGAAAGCTTGGGTGTGTTCGTTCCACGGCGGACAGTCGATGAGTATATTGGCAACTTTTTCTACAATGAGATAAGCGGTTGCTCCTAGCGTGTCCCGATTTGGGGAAAAAGCAAAAACATTGTCCAGGACAGCCCGTGGTTTTTTGGGCGCAGCGTTGCGTTGGGATGGCATGAATTTTTGGTTGCTCTTACTCCTTGGACTCCTTACTTATCTTATTTTGCAGCGTAGTGTTCCGCGCATTACCCGGACGCCGATTTGGATTTTGTGGCTGGTGATGATGACTCCAGCGTCGATTTTGACGGTTTGGGCGCTCATCTACGGCGAAGATGCGAACTTGCCGGCGATTGTGGCGATCGGGCCCTTTGCAGTGTGCTTCGTGCTGTACTGGTGGCTGGTTCAACGGGGTCGGGTGTCTCCCAAGGAGTCTCAAATGTCCAAACCCGCCGAATCCCAACCCTCTGAGTCCCAAAGCCCTGGAGCGAACGCCACACCCGATCGGGAGGAAGACATTTCCCCCCAACCGCCACTGCGACCGATCGATCGAGAAGAAGAGGGTCAGTTGCGAGACTGTTTCCCCTGGTCGGTGTACTACCTGCGAAACTTGGAGTACCGCCCCCAAGTGGTGGTGTGTCGGGGACAGTTGCGAACCAATCCCGATCGAGCCTATAAGACCATTCAAAGTAACATCGCTCAAAAATTCGGCGATCGCTTTTTGGTGGTGTTTCAAGAGGGATTGTACGCCAAGCAACCGTTCTTCATCCTCGTTCCCAATCCTCAAGCGGAATCGAAAAAGCCCGAATCATCCGAAACCACGACACGACCGCTCTTTGCCCTGGGTTTGCTGTTGGTGACTCTGTTTACCACCACACTCGCTGGCGTCGCATTTTCGGAAGGGTTTTCTCGATGGCAAGACTTGTACGCAGCCGCTCTAATTTCGGCCGAGAACGCCAAACAGGTGTACGAAGCCACTCCCGCCATCGAAGTCCGTCAACTGTGGCAGGGGTTGTCCGATCCCACTCGGCTGTGGCAGGGGTTGTCCTATTCTCTCCCCTTACTGGCGGTCATCGGCATTCACGAATTCGGTCACTATTTTGCGGCCCGATTTCACCAAATTCGCGCCACCTTGCCCTATTTCGTGCCGTTTCCATTTTTTCTGGGAACCGTTGGGGCGTTTACCCAGATGCGATCGCCCATTCCCAACCGCAAAGCACTGTTCGATGTGAGCGTTGCCGGTCCCTTAGTGGGGCTTTTGCTTTCCATTCCGCTGCTGATGTGGGGTTTGGTCCATTCAGAACTCGTGCCCCTATCGGCGTTGGACGTCTTGAAGAATGAGGGACTACTCGATGCAGAGCGGGGATTGCTCAATTTTAATGCCCTCACCCCTCAGTTCTCCCTCTTGCTGGCGGTGGCGAGTAAGTTGGCATTGGGAAGCGAGCTAAATGCCGATGTGGTGGTGAACTTGAATCCCATGGCGATCGCGGGCTATCTGGGGCTGCTGCTGGCGGCGTTTAACCTACTGCCGGTGGGACAACTCGATGGGGGTCATATGGTTCACGCCATGTTCGGCCAGCGAACGGCCCTAGGAATCGCCCAAGTGACGCGCCTGTTGATGTTGGTACTGGCGTTAGCCTATGGCGATCGTCGAGAATTGCTCTTTGGGGCGATCGTGTTGTTTTTGATGCCGATTCGCGACGAACCCGCACTCAACGACGTGAGCGAACTCGATAACCGCCGAGATGTTATCGGCTTGACAGCTTTAGCACTGCTCACGGCAATTGTTCTCCCAGCCCCGAAAATGCTCGGACCCCTTTTGGGTTTCTAAACAGCAACAGGGAAGGCTTGGAAAGCAACGGAGGCAACGGGGGCAACGGAGGCAACGGGGGCAACGAGCGCTAAATACTCCCTTGTCCCCTTGTCTCCCTTGTCCCCTTGTCCCCTTGTCTCCCTTGTCCCCTTGTCTCCCTTGTCCCCTTGTCCCCTTGTCTCCCTTGTCCCCTTGTCTCCCTTGTCCCCTTGTCTCCCTTGTCCCCTTGTCCCCTTGTCCCCTTGTCCCCTTGTCCCCTTGTCTCCCTTGTCCCCTTGTCCCCTT
>NZ_JBRJXU010000086.1:0-7817 GCF_057467645.1 Zarconia sp. | reverse complement strand
GGAATCGGGATGAAGTACTTTGCTCCCCTGCAACCAGATGTAGCCAGTGCGATCGCTTCGCTCATCAAGAGGCTTGCCAACCGCCCGAATCTCACCCAGAGTCGGCATCCCGTCGACGTCGCGGTCGCAAAACTGACGTTATTTAGTGTGACGACTCGATTGACGATCTCAATCGAGATTGAGATCTAGACGGTTTCCGATGATGGATCGACACTCTTATCCCACACCCAAAACCTAAAAACGTCAGTTTGGCTTAAGCTATCTCGCGAGGATGCAGGCTCTCCAAGAGGTTCAGGCACTCAGCCAGCCGATCTTCATCGAGGCGACAACACGCTCGTCATCTGATCGCTGGGGAGATGAAGTACTCCATCCCCCGATCCGGAGTTCCCGAAGCCCAGAGTCAATTGTGACCTAACCGAGATTGCGACTGCTATATCCACGGGAGCATACTGAGAGCTTCTCATAGGCGGCGATCGCATGAACGCGCACCCGCTCGTCTTTATCCTGCTGTAACCTGAGGAGGGGTTTTAAGGCCTGCTTGTTACCCAATCTCCCCAATTCCAGAGCAAGGTTCAAGCGCACTTCCGTTTCTTCGAGGGCGGAGTGTCCCGAATCGACCCAGTTTATCAAAATTGAAGCGGCGATGGGTTTGAGGCGAGAATTGTCGATTTGTCCCAAACTGGAAACGATCGCCTCACACACGCTGGTGGATTCGAGTTGCAATCCTTGCCGCAAGTATTCGAGTGCGAGCAAACTACCGATCCAGGAGAGCGATCGCACGATTTCCAGTTGCAGAACCGTAGGAGTGTAGGGGGATTGCAACACTTGGAAGAGGGCAAAAGCTGCCGCATCGTTGTTGCAGCGACTCAGGGCGATGGCGGCTTGCTGGCAGACGGACATATCGAAATCGTACAACCGTTTTTTGAGCAAACCCACCAAATCTAACTCGGCGAGTAAATCCGATCGCAATCCCAAACCGATAGTGGCTTCCCGGCGCACTCGGCTAGATAAATCATCGAGGGCTTTGACTAAAATCGGGGTAATGCGCGGATCGCGAAACTGAAGCAATGCCGACAAAGCAACAGCGCGAATTTCGGGGTTGTCGTCGTCGCTGGCGTCGAGGAGGGGTTGAATAATTTTGACATCCCGCATCTGGGCGAGCGCCCGCACCGCAATTCCCCGCCATTGAGGTTCCCCCAGCAAGCGATATAAGGGTTCGATCGCCGGTTGCCCTAAATTCGCCAAGGTTGTCGCCGCCATGGACTTTACCTCTTCGTTCTCCGTGGTGGTGAGTAAGTCGATGAGGGCGCAAATGGCTTCGGGGCGATCGTATTTGCCTAAAATGCGGGCGATGAACCAGCATAAGTCGACATCGCCTTCGTCGGTTTCGAGCAACTTCACCAAGTGGGGGATGGCTTCGGTTCCCAGTTGGGGAAACTGTTTGCTGATGTCCCAGCGTTCCTGGAAATCTCCCAATTCCAGCACTTCTAAGGCTGTGGCGAGGGTCGCACTCATCTGGGGCTGGGGGGTGGCTTGGGTTGGAGTTAAACCTTCGGATCGAACAGTATTGGAAGTCACAATCTTTGCGGGTAATAAATTACGTTTTTATGAACTTTTTGATGAGAATATTTATGGGATTTTTTATGGGTATGGCTTGGATTGGGGGCAATTTTTGCTCTGGGAGAGAATCTCCACGGGGGAGAATATTGCCAGATCGAGACTTCACAGGGTAGATTGGAAGGCGATCGCACCCATCGATTGTATCCAGGGAATTTACTGAGTTTCTTCGATCTCGACACATCGAAAAAATACGAGAAAGTACGGAGTTACGGACTTTCGAGCCTAGAGGTTTCCCCAAGCTATCCATCAAACTTTGACCGATTTTGCCCCCATCTTTGACAAGGGGGGACATGGGGCAAATGTTACGCAGATTTACTGACGAAGTTGATGCAACTTTTGGGAGATCGTTCTCTAGCTTGAGATAACTCTGGGTTCGCGGCAACCCTGAATTTGACGATCGGATCGATCTATATGCAATATACGAATTAAAAAATAGCAAATATTGAATAAATGCAAATTATTTGGTAAAAAAAAATACATATTGAAGAATTGATTCTCTTTAGCTTGAGACTTTCCTCCTCTATCTCAAGACTCGATTGCCATTGAATTTAAAATCGGTTCATTTCTAGAAACCCATCGGGTTGTGTCGATAGAATTTTGTCTATAAATTGGAATATCTTATCTTCACTAAAATCCGTTCGCACCGAAAAAAACAATCGGCTATACTAAATTAGCTCAACAAAAATAAACGTTATTTTATTCGTAAACTGCATTAAAATAATGCGCAAAGCTTGATAGTTTAAAAATAATAATGGCTTCTGCTGCTAAAAGTATTAATACCTTCGACTTTACTGGCAGCATATTAAGATGGCAGCAGAAGAACATCATTCTCAAATATCTTCAAATCCTCACATTTCCAGCGAAAATGAAGACGAGCGAGAAATAAAGACTTTTCATATTTTAAGTTGGTTCCAGGGTGAGGCGATCGAAAACCTGACAGCGCCCCTTAAATACTGGAATCAAGATAGCCCGATCCAAGAAAACCAGCTCAACTACACCCAAACCATCGTCGGTGCGTCGATTATCGGTATTCTCGGTGGCTTAGTTGCTACCACCTACTACTTCGTCCTCGAAAAGCTATTACACTTTGTTTGGCATACCGGACCTGAGTTTTTAGACCCTTTTTTCCCCAGTTGGTTGCCCAGTTGGAACTACGTTTGGATCGTCACTACCATCGGCGGTTTCTTCGTTGGATTATCCCTGTATTTCCTGGGTTTACCCGGTGAAATGGCCGCCGTGATTGAAAAGGTTCACGATCCCGGTTGCATGGAGACTCGCCAGACCCCCGGCATGATTATAACCTCCCTCATTTCCATCACCGCAGGAGGCAGTGCGGGTCCGGAAGCCCCCTTAGTGCAGATTAACGGTAGCTTGGGAAGCTGGCTGGGAACCAAACTCAATTTAGCCCTGCGCAGTGTCCGAATTCTTACCTTCTGCGGCATGAGTGCGGCGTTGGGTGCGTTCTTCGGTGCCCCCATCGGTGGTGCGCTGTTTGCCCTGGAAATCCCCCATCGCCGGGGTTTAGAGTACTACGAAGCAATCGTCCCGGCAATCGTCGCGGCAATTTTCAGTTTCTCCATATTTCGCTTCGGAACGGGTCTGGATGTGGGCGGTATTTACCGTTTCGAGCTGTTCGAGACGCTTCCGACTTTATCCTGGACGAATTTGCTCGAAGGGGTACTGTTGGGTTTGATGGGTGGTGTTGCTGCAACCCTATTCGTCTATATCTTCCGTTGGACGAAATCCTGGATTGCCTCGATCGAACACCGACATATTTTGCTGGCAACTTTGGGGGGTTTGTCGATCGGATTAATTGCCCTGCTATTTCCCCAAACCCTCTTCTTTAGCGAAGAACAAATTGAAACCGTTATCGAACAAGGGCCTGCATTGGGGGTGACGATGCTTCTCGGGATTGCTCTGGCGAAGATGTTTGCCATCAGCTTTACCCTCCACGGTGGATTTCGCGGTGGATTTATCTTTCCGTTGTTCTTTATCGGTGCGAATTTAGGTCTGGCTGTTTCGATCGCTTTTCCTCAATTCCACCCCACTATTGCGATGCTGTGTTTGATGGCTGCGGTGAATGTGGCGATTACCAAAACCCCCGTCAGCAGTACAGTCATTTTAACGGTACTTTCCGATACCACCATTCTCCCGGTGATTGCAGTGGCCAGCTTTACCAGTTTCCTGCTCACCAGTAACGTCTCCCTGCTCAAAACGCAACGCTCTCGCAGTTTTGCCACCGTGCTAGAACCGTCTGACGAAGAAGAGAATCGAATTAGCGAAACTGTTCTGGTTCAATAGAGTGCGACTAAAAAATGGAAAATTAGAGAAGTCGATCCAGAAAAAATGGGGTAAGAATTAACGGTTGTTGACTCCTACTCCATTTTTTTATCGGGAATAGGGAATAACGCCATGTGCAACTTGTACGAGCCAAAACCTGACAACACGGGGGGAAGGGAAAAAGGGGGATGTTTCGACTCGCTCACCATCCTTTCGATTGCCTAAAGTTGCACATCGCGTCAATAGAAAAAATATTGCTTTAATCGTGTAAATCAACCAGCGTAAAGTGCTGTCATGATATTTAAGTAAATGTATGATGAATAAAATAAAATTTAAACCTTATTATTTGAGTTTAGTCGATCGAGAATTTAGGCGGACGGCACTCAAAGTTGCGTTATTTGTTGGCTCTGTTTTATTTGCAATTAACCACGGCGAGGCACTGTTGCAGGGTAAAATGAATCGATCTCGATGGATTTCTGCTGGATTGAGCTATCTAGTTCCCTACTGCGTTAACATTCACGGTCAGCATACGAGTCGAGTTCGAAAAAGTTTTTTTAGTAATCAGTAATAAGTGGGAATTAAGACGGTCAGCATTCAGCCTTAAGTGCTCGGATTTTGACTTTTATTCCTCTTCTGTCAGAAGAGATGGCTCGGGTTGCACTTAATAGTCACGAATTATCCGAACTTGATATGAGATCGGATCCGGTTCAATGACCATAATACGCCAACTGTATGGGTAGTCTTTCCCTCCTGCTTCCTGGAACCTCCTGGAGCCTCCTCTGCCCTCAACCCTTAATTAACGTCAGTTTTGGATAAGACTGTTTCCGGTGAGGGCGGGGAATGGGGAATGGGGAATAGGGATGAAGTACTTTGCTCCCCTGCAACCAGATGTAGCCAGTGCGATCGCTTCGCTCATCAAGAGGCTTGCCAACCGCCCGAATCTCACCCAGAGTCGGCATCCCGTCGACGTCGCGGTCGCAAAACTGACGTTATCTATTCACAATTGACTGTGGACTTTGGGGGCGACCGGGGGAAGACCTCGGCAAAACGACAAAATTGTCCGGTGTTGTCCTAACAGCCCTAGCCGTTGCGATCGAACCCTCAAGCAATACTGCCCCGCTTGCGCGTCTCCTTGTAGGAGGTGCCCACGTTCTTCAACCCCGATCGAATCATTTGCTGTTCTAAGAGGGCAAAAAAGCGATTTCGATCGCCCCCGCGCACCACCGCCTGGTTGTGAGATTCCGCCAGGGAAACGGGATAGCCGTATCCTTTCATGACTTGTCCGAGCATCATACTCAACGCCGAATCGAGCAGTTGCGAATCCTCGGCAACCCAGGCTGGCAGGTCGATTCGGGCGACTTCCGCCCCGACGTGAACGTGACAGAAATACATCTGCTGGGTTACTCCGTACAGTTCGAGAATCGGACTCGACGATCGCCACAGGGGACCGCGCTGTCCGGGTTCGAGGAGAACCGACCACAACACGGTATCTCGCAGGGGATCGAAGACCTGGCAGGGGGCGCGTTTGGGTTTGCCGGAGGTTTCGAGAAAGCCAGTGTAGGGACAGTGGGTATTACAGTTCGGTTCGGGATGGGGACAGGCTTGCAACCGCAGAAAATTAATCGCCTCGCTGCTGCGGGAGGCACTCAGATAACCCATCAGGGGAACCCCCGCTAAGCGCAACCGGTTCCAGGCGTCGAGGATGGGGTTGAGGATGCGATCGCGCGCCTCGGTGGGCAGTCCGTCTAAAAACCAGTAAATCAGAGAACCATCCACCATCGCCAGGATGGGAACGGGATTTTTTGGCGGGGGAACTCGTTCGGTTATCGCTAAGTCGGCCAGTACCGTGGCTTCGGATACCGTCCGCCGATAGCCCATCCACTCTTCGGTACGAATGCCCCACTGTCGAGATTCGTAAAGGTCTTCCGGTCGGTAGAAAACTTCTGGGAGGCTATCGAGAAGGGGATGGCGGCTTTGTCCGTAGTGCAACACCACCCGTCCGACATTAATCAGGTAGCAGTAGGCGATTTCGTGGTGGTTGGGGGCAATTTGAGATCCGTCGGTGGCGAGGACGGTGTGGGTGGTGGGGGGTGGCTGTAGCTGGATGCGCGTGGAGAGGGGTTCGACGGGTTCGGCGGCGTTGAACCAGATGCGATCGCGCCACTGCTGCTGCTGGGTGACTAATTGCGACTGTCGGGCGATCGCTTCGTCGAGATACTTTTGGGCCAATTCCAACCGTTTGCGGGCGGCGATCGCTTCCTGGGCCAAATGCTCGCTGATACCGGGCATCTGTCCGGCGAGTTTAGTCAAATCCAGCATGGCTTGCCGTTACATTTCGACACTGCTTGACATTACGTACCCAGGCTAATTGTCAATTGTCAATTGTCAATTGTCAATTGTTGGGGACTTCGACAATCGCCGTGGCTTGAATCGGTTGACCGTTGTGGGCTAAAGCATCATGCTGGTTGCTATTCAAACTGACGGTAATTTCGTGTCGCCCGGGGGGTAACTCTCCCAGGTAGTACCAGTTGCTGTAAAGCCGAGTAATTTTTTCGCCATTGATGTAAATATGGGCGTGTCCTTCTCCGGGACGATTCGCCAGGTTTACATTTTCGGGGGTCAGGGTAAAGTTTTCGAGCTGAACTTCGAGATTCCAACCCGTGACGCTATCTTCGCGCACCGCAACGCTGATGGCAGGAATCGGTTGACCGGCAGGAATTTCCATCGTACCGTGATGATGCCCTCCGCCATGACCGTCGTGATGCCCTCCGCCATGACCATCGTGATGCCCTTCTCCATGTCCTTCCGCAAGAGCATCGTGGTGTTTAGCTAATTCGGAGGCAGTATCGATCGCCGTTGGAAAAGCTAAAGAATGAAGGGGATCGGATGCAATGCCAATACCACTCATTAATGCTAATGACGCAAAAAATAGGTATTTCTTCATCTTTTCCCCATCCAATCTTCGAGTAACAGTTGAGTTGCACTGAGGCAACGTCGAGAGGGCGATCGCCCTCTATGCAGCTATTACTAAAGAGGGAATCTAGAGTTTTGTCAAAAGACAGCATGTCAAACTTATTGGAGCTGCTCTCTGGAAAAAGTGAGACAGCACAGCAGAGAGATGATGAAGATCGCGGTTCAATTGCGTTCAATTTCGAGCGCCAAAACGGCCCACCCAAAGCTGACTCTATTCCGGTTGTTGAATTTTATTGCGAACCCCAGTAACCAAGGCTTCTCCCAACCGAACGAGGATCTGGGGATAGAGAATGGCAATCGCGTTGAGAACCAAACAGGTAGCCCCCAAACTCAGCAAGATAAAGGTTTGCGCTTGGACGACACCCACCGCAAACCAAGTCCAAACGTGCAAGACCATGGCGATCGCACAGACACTTGCGATACCCACAGCAGTTCGGATGTGAGCGACGGGACGATTCATCCCGGTAACGATCAGGGTTTGTAGGGTAAAGATGAGGTTTGCCGGGACGAGAAAAGCACAAATGGCAAGGCAATGGGTGCGGGAATATTCAGCGATCGCATTTAAATCGAGCATGCAGTTTTTAAATGTTTTGAAATAGCGAGATTTTGAGGAGCCTGGAGTTCAAAAGCTTGGTTTTGAATGTCAGACTGTCAACCTTTCATGATTTTGACCGCTCCCCTGTTGAGAGTCAATGTTTCCCTAAGTATAATTCCCTAACTCAACATTCGTTTTGGATAAGACTGTTTCCGGTGAGGGTGGGGAAGGGAGACAAGGGAGACAAGGGAGATAGCAACAACTGACCCATGATTGACTGACCCATATAGCTAAGCGCTCCGCGCTTAGGACATAATGAAGTGTGTTCCTCGATCTTTTGACATCCAGCCATGGCGATTCCCTACAGTTACGATTTGCGTATGAAAGTTCTCGGGGCCATCGACGGGGG